>DASQQH010000033.1:0-2706 GCA_035643555.1 Acidimicrobiales bacterium
GGCCTGGACCTCCCGGGCGCGGGCGTCGCCGGGCCGAGCAGCGGGGACGGGCGCGGTGATGGGGGGCCTGCGGCGGTTCCTCCCGGCCACCGGGGAGCCGGGCGACCGCCGCGCCGACCAGCGGGACTTCACCACCCCGACCAGGGTGCTGTGGCTGGTGGGCCTGGCCGTGGTGGTGGGCGTCGGTGCCGCGTTCATCGCCGTGGTCCTGTTGCTGCTCATCAACTTCCTGGTGCACCTGTGCTTCTTCGGGCAGGTGGCGGCCGACGCCAAGGACCCCGAGGGGACCCAGATCGGGGCCCTCATGATCCCGATCGCGGTGGCCGGCGAGATCATCGTGGGGTTCGTGGCCCGCTACGGCTCCGAGCAGATCCGGGGCCACGGGATCCCCGAGTCCATGCAGGCCATCCTGACCAGGGGGAGCAAGGTCCAGCCCCGGCTCATGGTCCTCAAGCCGCTGGCGAGTGCCATCGGCATCGGCACCGGCGCCCCCTTCGGGGCCGAGGGGCCGATCATCGTCTCCGGCGGGTCCCTGGGCTCGGTGGTGGGCCAGCTGGTCCGGCTCTCGGGCGCCGAGCGCCGGGCACTGCTGGTGGCCGGGGGCATGGCGGGCATGACCGGTGTCTTCGGGACCCCGGTGGCCGCCACCCTCTTCGGCCTGGAGGCGTTGGTCTTCGAGCGCCGCCCGCGGTCGCTGGTGCCCATCGCCACCGCCTGCGCGGTGGCCGACGGCGTGCGGGTCTCCCTCAGCCACGTGGGGCTGATCTCCACCCAGCCCCTGTTCTCCGTCCCGCGCCTGCCGACCCTCGACGGCTGGGGCCTCCTGGCGGCGGTCGCCGTGGGGCTGGCGGCCGCGGCTGCCGCCTGGCTCATGACCCACGCCGTGTTCGCCTCCGAGCACCTGTTCCGCAAGGTGCCCATCCCCTGGATGTGGTGGCCGGCGATCGCCGGGGTGGCCATCGGCCTGGCCGGCCTGGTGGACGACAAGGCCCTCGGGGTGGGCTACAGCGTCGTGAACGAGGCGCTGGTGGGCAAGATCGCCCTCGCCGGGCTGGCGTTGTTGTTCGTCGTCAAGATGCTCATCTGGGCCTTCTCGCTCGGCTCGGGCACGAGCGGGAGCATCATCGCCCCCATCCTGCTCATGGGGGCCTCGGTGGGCGGGGTGATCGCCTCGGTCCTCCCGGTGGGCAGCGAGCCCCTGTGGGCCCTGGTGGGCATGGGCGCCACCTTCGCCGCCATGTGTCGGACGCCGTTCACCGGCATCGTCTTCGCCGCGGGGCTGACCCACGACTACCGCAACCTGCTCCCCCTGCTCATCGCCGCCTTCACCGCGCATCTGGTCAGCGTCTTGGTCATCAAGCGGTCGATCCTCACCGAGAAGGTGGTGCGCAAGTCCCAGATCCCGGTGTCCGACGAGTACATCGTGGACCCCCTGGAGGGGGTCCAGGTGAGCGAGGTCATGCGCACCGGGGCCGTGGCGGTCGGGGCGGACTGGCCCCTGAGCGAGGTCCGGCGCCGTCTGGGCACCCTCGCCGGGGCCGGAGGGGACCAGCTGTACCCCGTGGTGGACGGGGCCGAGCGGGTGGTCGGGCTCCTCGACGCCTCGGCCATCCCCGACGAGGATGGTCCGGGGGACGAAAGCGCTCGGGTGGGCGCGGTGATGGTCGATGGCCTGGACGGCGCGGTCCGCCCGTCCGACACCCTGCGCGGGGCCGCCGACCGGATGGTCGACCAGGGCGTCGACGCCCTCCCGGTGGTGGAGGGGACCCACCTCGCCGGCACGGTGTCCCACCGGGACCTGCTGGAGGCGGGCGAGCGGCTGTTGGTGGAGGAGCGCCGGCGGGAACGGGTCCTGCGCCCCGGCCGCCGCCTCCGGTCCCTGACCGGATCGTCACCCTCCGAGCAGGCCGACGGGGAGCAGCCGTGACGCCCGCGCCGGCCGTCCCGGGTCGCGCCACCCCCGCCTGGAGCCAGCGGTGAGCCGGCCCGTTGGCGATCACTGGCCACCGCCGCGGCGGCGTCCGTGCGTCGGGGGGCTCCGGTGAGGCGCGTCGGGAGGCTCACCGTCGCCCTGGTCGGGGTGTGCCTCGGGGCGGCCGCCTGTGGGGGCGCCGGCTCCTCCACGCCCGACAAGGGGCCCGTGGGGGCGGCGCTCACGCTGGGGGGAGGGGGGGAGCAGGTGGCGGTGACCGCGGTGCGCGTCGTCGATCCCGCGCGCCCCGCGGACCGGTCCGACCTGCCCCACGCCGGGAACCGGCTGGTGGGCGTCGAGCTGCGGGTCACCGACACGGGCACCACCCCGGTCGACCAGAACCTGGACAGCCAGACCCATCTCCAGGACGCATCGGGGGAGACCTTCCACACGGCGGGGTTCCACATCTCGGCCGGCCCGGAGTTCCCCGGGGGCCACGCCCGGCTGGCACCGGGGCAGACCCAGGTGGGGTACGCGACCTTCGTGGTCCCCCGGTCGGCACGCCTCACCGCCGCCCGGGTGACCCTGGCGGCGGGGTTCGACTCCTCGACGGGGACCTGGGACGTCGGCACCCACCCCTGACCAGGCGGCCCGGCCACCGCCCACCGGGTCGGCTCCCGTCGCGGGGTGCCCCCGGGCTCCCCCGGTGGCCGATCGCCGGCGCCGCCGGGCCCCGGCGTTGGCCCCCAGGCCGGCAGGTGAGGTCCTTCCGCCGAGGGGGGCTGGCAGCGAGA
>DASQQH010000034.1:0-2202 GCA_035643555.1 Acidimicrobiales bacterium
ATGGTCCCAAGCTCCATGCCGCCGTTGGCGAGCAGGGCGGCCTCGACGACCAGGGTGTCCAGGCGATCCAGGCGGCGCAGCGCCGTCGGGTCGAGCACCGTCACCCCCCGGTCGGCCAGGAAGCGCCCCAGCTGGGCCGCCAGCGCCTCCCGGGCCAGCCGGGCGGGCTTGGGGATCCCGGCCAGCACCAGGGCGGCGGTCCGCCGGGGGCTGCGGGTGAGGGCCAGTCCCAGTCCGAGGACGCCCACCGAGGCCAGGCCGGCCCGGTCGGCGTAGCGCTCCACCGGCCCGGGCGGCAGCGGCCGCGCCCGTGGGGGCGAGCTGGGACCCGCCGCCTCCCCTGCGGCGGCCGGTGGGGCCAGGGTCTCCTCCAGGCGGTCGAAGGCGCGGTTCCTGGCGGCCGCCTCGGAGATCAGGCCCACACGGCTGAGGCTGTCCACCACCAGCCCCAGCGGACCCCGGGACAGCGCCTGGCCCGAGGCGTTGACGAGGGCCAGGGCGAGGTCGGCCGCCGGGCCCAGGCGATCCTCCACGGCCCGGCGCAGCCGGGGCTGGTTCTCGATCAGGGAGACCGCCCCCGCGAGCTCCACGGGGACCGGCCCCAGGCGCAGGATGGCGCCCGCCGAGCCCAGGCCCAGGCAGGCCAGATCCGCCACCAGGGCCGTCTGGTGGCGGCGCAGGGAGTCCCGATCGCCGGGGTGGTCCCGCTGGGTGGGGGGCGCCGGGTCCCGGCCGGCGCCATGGCGCCCCTCCACCTCCTCGACCGCCGCCACCAGCTCCTCGACGCCCACGCGGTCCCCGTCGAAGGCCACCACCGCCCGCCCCAGGGCGACATTGGCCGCCGCCCACTCCACCCCCGACAGCCCCCGGAGGGCCACCTCGACGTCCCGCGCCAGGCCGTGGCGGTGCAGGCCGCGCACCTCGATGTGGGCCTTCCCCGCACCGACCCACCGGCGCCGCCGGGGCCGGGGGACGAGCTGGCGCACTACTCGGGTGGCAGGAGCCAGGATGTCGAGCAGCATCGCCATGTATGACGGGGCGGGTGGCCCGGACAGCCCCCGGCCTCCCTTGGATACCAGACTGCACCGCGCCGGGCCACTCACCTGGCCGCGACGGCGTCGGGCCCGGGCGGGGGTATCGTGCCCCTGGACACGATCCAACCGGCGGGTCCCGCCGATGCCCCCCACCGCCACCTCCCTTCGATGAGCCCCCCGTTCCCCCGCCGCCCGCGCCGGTGAGC
The DNA here is from genome assembly GCA_035643555.1 of Acidimicrobiales bacterium. GTDB lineage: Bacteria > Actinomycetota > Acidimicrobiia > Acidimicrobiales > JAJPHD01 > DASQQH01. The sequence goes on from DASQQH010000034.1 coordinate 1,241, forward strand.
TCCACCGCGCCCCACCAGGTCGAGCCGGCGCCGACGGGGGGCGGGACGGGGCCCGGCTCGCCCCGGCGGTGGCCCCGGTGGCTCACCCGCACCCGGCTCATCGCGGTCGCGGTGGGGGTGGCGGTCGCCCTCCTCGTCGCCGTGCTGGCCGTGTCCCCCAAAGCGGCCAACGTCCAGGCCGCCTCCCCCCTGGTCGGCCGGCCGGCCCCCGCCCTGGCCGGGCCCTCCATCGACGGGAAGGGGCCGGTCGCTCTCGCCGGGCTCCGGGGACGCTTCGTCGTGGTCAACTTCTTCGCCAGCTGGTGCACACCCTGCCAGCAGGAGGAGCCGGCCCTGGAGGCCTTCGCCCGGACCCACCGCGGGGACGCCACGGTGGTGGGGGTGGTGTTCGAGGACCAGGTCGCCAGCGGCCGGCACTTCCTGGCCCACTACGGGGCCACCTACCCGGCGATCGCGGACCCAGGCGCCCAGACCGCCCTCCGCTACGGGGTCGCCAACCCGCCCACGACCTATGTCATCTCGCCCCGTGGCACGGTCCTGACCAAGGTGGTGGGCGAGGTCACCGCCCGGGGACTGAACCACGTCCTGGCCCTGGCCCGGGCCAAGCACGCCAGCGAGACCGGCTAGCGGGGCTCGCCGCCCTGCCTGGTCCACAGGAAGCCGAGGCCCGTCAGGGCGACGCCGAAGCCCACCCAGACCCAGCCCAGCACCCCCTGGGCGAGGACGATGCCGGTCCCCACGGCCATGACGAACCCCCCGAGGACCAGATTGCCGACGGCGGCGGCCCGCACCCGGGGAGGCAGCATGATCGACACGCTACTGACCCCCGGCGGCCGTCGGGGCGGGCCGGGCCCCGCGACCACCCGGGGGCCTCGGCGGATAGGCTCGCCTCCCGAGGAGGTGGTCGCCATCGCACTGGCCCTCCTGGCGCCGGTCCGCCAGCTGATGGTGGCCCAGTTGGG
>DASQQH010000035.1:0-2115 GCA_035643555.1 Acidimicrobiales bacterium
ACCAGTAGGGGTGGCGGGACCAGGCCAGGGGACCAGCCAGACTGAGGGCATGCAGCGGGTCTCGACGACGGTGGTGGCGGTGATCGGCGGGAGCCCTGCGGCTCTTGACGCCCTCGGCGGGGCCGCCAACGTGGCGGTCGCGGCCACCCCACCCGACCTGGTGGGCATGGAGGGGGCGGTGTGGGCGTGGCGGCGGGCCACGGCCACCTCACGGGCCTACTTCGTGCACGACGCCGATCCCCTGGGCCGGGTGGCCGACACCTGGGTCCGGCGATTCGACCAGGAGGAACCGCCCGGGGCGCTCGAGGTGGCCGTCACCGAGGCCCTCCGGCGGTGGCGGGCCGGCGACGTCGAGCTTCCCGACTACTACCTCCTCGTCGATCCCGAGCCCTGGCCGGGGACCTGGCGCCACTGGTTCCTCGGCGTGCTGGCCGGTGCGGCACCCGCACGGGTCGTGGTGGTCCCCGATGCCCGGGACCTGGCCGGGCCGCTCACCCGACTGGCCACGGGCCCGTGGTGGCCGGGGCTGGATCGGCTGCTCGCGGGCATCGACCAGGTGGTACCGGACCGGGAAGGCCCCACCCAGGTGTCCCCCGGGCGAGCGGGAGCCCGAGCCGCCGAGGGGCTGATCGCCCGTCCCTGACCGCCCGCCCACCGGTCGTGGGCCGGGGGGCCGCAGCGGAACCCGGGCCGGGACCCGGCGCCCCGCGGGTCGTGGTCCGGGTCACCGGCGCGGCGGTGTTCCCGCCGCGCCGGACCACCGGGATGGCCCAGGCCGGCGAACCTGATCCCCCACGGCGATCGACACGGTCATGACCCGCCTGGTCGGCGCCCGCACCAGAGGCAGGCGATGTCGTTCCCCGTCCAGCATGGCGCCGTCCCACATGGCGATCGAGGAGGTCCCCGGGCCGGGGCCCCCGGTTCCTCCGTGCGGGGGGCGGCACCTCCTTGTCCCCAGGGTGGACAGGCAGGCGTAGCCGAGCGCCGCCAGGGGTGAGCAGGAACCGCCGAGCCGCCGCCCGGATCATCCCGGTGAGGCCGGCCACCTCCGAGCGGTGAGGTGGTGGCGGTCCGGGTCCACGGCCCTGATCACCGCCAGGCCTCGCTCGAGGGACCCGACGTCGTCCGCCGGGCGACGGTCGTCAGCCACCGCCGCCCTCCTTTGGTCCTCCGCCGCTGAGCGCACGCTCGATCCACGACCCGGTGGCCCCCAGGTAGCCGGCCGGATCGAGGAGCTCGGCCAGCTCGTCGGCGGAGAGGGCCCCGCCCACCACGGGATGCTCGGCGAGGGCCTCGGCGAAGGACCGGCCGGTGGCAACGGCCGCCCGGGCGGCCTCGCCGACCGCCGTGCTGGCGGCGGCGCGGTCCATCCGCCGGGCCAGGGCCAGGGCGATCCGCTCGGCCACCAGCACCCCGCCGGTGGCCTCGAGGTTGGCGCCCATCGTCTCGCCGTGGACCTCCAGCCCGTCGACGGTCTCGGCCGTGCGCCCCACGGCGCCGCCGGTCAGGGCCAGCGCCTCGGTCAGGGTCTCCCACTCGGCCTGCCACCCGCCGACGCCCCGCTCGTGCTCAGCGGCCATGGCGCCGAACAGGACCGGGACGAGGGCGTGGACCCGACGGGTGGCTGCACCCACGGCCGCCGCCCCGACGGGGTTGCGCTTGTGGGGCAGGGTCGAGGACCCCCCGCGGCCCGCGGCCGCCGGCTCGGCCGCCTCACCCACCTCGGCCTGCATGAGCAGGGCGACGTCGGACGAGATCTTGGCGGCGGTACCCGCGGCCACGGCCAGGGCACCGGCCAGCTCCGCCACCCGCTGGCGGGCGGTGTGCCAGGGGAGCACCGGCTCGGCCAGTCCCAGGTGATCGGCGAAGGCCGCCACCACCGCCGGGCCGTCCGGACCGAGGGAGGCGAGGGTTCCGGCGGCGCCCCCGAGCTGGACGGCCAGGCGGCCCCGGCTCGAGGCGAGGTTGTGGCGGGCCTCCCGGGCGCCGACCAGCCACCCTGCCGCCTTGAGGCCGAAGGTTATGGGGAGGGCCGGCTGCAGCAGGGTCCGTCCGACCATCAGGGTGTGGCGGTGGTCCCGGACCAGGTGGGCGCAGCCCGCCGCCAGGGCCCCG
>DASQQH010000036.1:0-2578 GCA_035643555.1 Acidimicrobiales bacterium
GGGCTAAGTCCTTGAACGGTGCTCCCGCCACGGCAGGCACCGGCTGAGCGGGGGACCCCAACCGGAGCCGTTAGCGTTTCTGGCTTGGGTGTTGGCGAGGGACCGAAGCGGGATCAGGTGAGCGACGACGACAACCCGGCACGGGGCGGGCGCGGGGAGCCCCCACCGGCCGGACCTTCCGCGTGAGCGGAGCACAGCCCCGGCCCGGGCGCCCGCGGCGGGGCCTACACCGGAACCGGGACTTCCTCAAGCTGTGGGCGGGGGAGACCACCGCCAATGTCGGTGACCAGGTCAGCCTGCTCGCCCTCCCTCTCACTGCCATCCTCCTCTTGCGGGCCGACCCGCTGCAGGTGGGCCTCGTGTCGGGGCTGGAGACCCTGCCCTTCGTGCTGGTCGGCCTCCCCGCCGGGGTCTGGTTGGAGCGGGTCCGCCGCCGCCCGGTGCTGGTCGCCACCGGCGCCGGCCGGGCCGGGATCCTCGCCCTCGTTCCCGTGCTGGGCGTCCTGGGATGGCTGTCGTTGCCCGCCCTGGACGCCGTGGCCCTGGCCGTCGGGTCGCTCACCACCTTCTTCGACATCGCCTGGCAGACCTACCTCCCCAGCCTGGTCGGCGCCGACCGGGTCCACGAGGCGAACGCCCGGCTCAGCACCTCGAGCTCCGGGGCCCGACTGGCAGGGCCGGGCCTCGCCGGCGTGGCCGTCGGTGCCCTCTCCGCTCCCGTGGCCCTCTTGGCCGATGCCCTCGGCTTCCTCGCCGCCGCCTGCTGCGTGGCGGGCATCCGCCGTCCCGAGCCCCGCCCGACGAGAGCGGCCAAGAGCCGGCTGGTTCCCGAGGTGGGCCAGGGCCTCGGCTACGTGATGGGCCACCGGCTGCTGCGGTGGACCGCGACCGCCACGGGGTGCTTCAACGCCGTGGAGATGGCGCTCAACGTGGTCCTGGTGCTGTTCGAGGCCCGGGTCCTCCACTTCTCGCCGGGGCTGATCGGCCTGGTGTTCATGCTGGGCAACATCGGGTTCATCCTGGGCGCCCTGGCCGTGCGACCCATCACGGCCCGGCTGGGGATCGGGCCCACGATCGTGGTGGCGGCCTGTCTCATGGCCCTCGCCCCCGCGGTCTTCCCCCTGGCCCACCCCGCCGCCGCCGTGCCCCTGCTGGTGGGGGGATGGTTCCTGCGGGCCGTGGCCTCTCCCGTGTACAACACCAACCAGGTCAGCCTCCGCCTGGCCATCACCCCCGAGCCCCTGCTGGCCCGGATGACCGCGACGATGAAGTTCTTCGTCATGGGGGGCATGCCGGTGGGCTCCTTCCTGGGTGGCGCCCTGGGCGCTGCCCTCGGCCTGCGGCCGACCCTGTGGACGATCGCCGCCGTCTCGGTGGTCCCCTTCCTCGCCGTGGCCCTGACCGACGTCCGGCGGGTGCGCACCGCCCCCGAGCACCTCCGGCCCCCCGGTGGGCCCCACGCGTCCGACCACCCCGGTCCGGCCCTCCCCGCCGCCTGAGGGCGACCACTGGCCCGGCGACGGACAACAGCCTCACTGACGGTCGTCCTTCCGCCACCCTGGATCCACGCGACCGTCGCGGCGTCGCCCCTCGGCAGGGCCGAGCGTCCTGGCGCCGGCCCGGCGGGCCCAGGACAGGCCCCCGCCGGGCCCAGCCCCGCCGGCATCGTCGCCTTTTGCTGACGAGCGCCAAGGGTTATGCTATCCGTCCCGGCAGGCAGCCGACGGGGAGTTGTCGGAGGGGCGGATGACCAGGGCGGAGCGCGGGGGTGACACAGCGGCGGGGGGCGCCGGCGGGCGCGGCCCGGTCCTCATCGTCGGGGGCGGGATCGCCGGGCTGGCCACCGCGGCGGCCCTGGCCCGCCTCGGGCATGAGGCCCACGTGCTGGAGCGGGCACCGGGCTTCGCCGAGATCGGCGCCGGGATCCAGCTGGCCCCCAACGCCACCCGGATCCTCCACACCCTCGGCCTGCTGGACCAAGTCGCCGAGGGGGCCGTGTTCCCCCGGCGGCTGGTGCTGGCCGACGTCCGCTCCGGGGCCACCCTGGCCTCCCTGGACCTCGGCGGGGCGTTCCGGGCCCGCTACGGCTTCCCCTACCTGGTGATGCACCGCGGCGACCTCCTCGGGATCCTGGAGGAGGCCTGTCGGGCGAGCGGGCTGGTCACCCTGGAGGCCTGCCGGGACGTGGTGGCGGTGGACGAGGCGGGCCCCGGGGTGCGGGCCAGGTGCGCCGACGGGTCCACCTACCGGGGCGGCGCCCTCGTCGGCGCCGACGGTCTGTGGTCCCAGGTCCGTCCCCTGGTGAGTGCCGACAGCCCCGTGGAGGCCGGGTACGTCGCCTACCGGGGCACCCTCCCCTGGGACGACGTGGCCCACGAGATGCGCCCGGACGACGTGATCATGTGGATCGGCCCCCAGGTCCATTTCGTCCGCTACCCCATCCGCCGGGGTGAGCTGTGCAACCAGGTGGCGGTCTTCGGCAGCGCCGCCTACCGGCGGGGGGCCGCCGAGTGGGGGACCCCCGAGGAGCTGGACCAGGCCTTCCGGGGCGCCTGCCCGCCGGTCCGCCACGGCCTGG
>DASQQH010000037.1:0-5254 GCA_035643555.1 Acidimicrobiales bacterium
CTTCAGCCAACCCGCACGGGGCAGCCCGCCAGCAATTCAGCCACTCCACAAGTCGAGATCCTTCAACGATTCTTCTGGCACTGGACGACCAGTCGCGATATCGGCGAACTGCAGCCGACCTCTCGGGCGCAGCACCCGGAGGATCTCGGAGAAGACCGCCCGCTTGTCAACGCACAAATTGATAACCCCGTTTGAGATAACAACGTCAGCCCAACCGTCCTCGACCGGCAGCGCCTCCGCCAGCCCCCCGCGGAACTCGACTCGCCCCAAGTCAAGCATTTTGGCGGTTTCGCGAGCCTTGGCAAGTATTTCCCGTGTCATGTCGATGCCGATGACACGGCCCTCCGACCCAACCTGGGCCGCAGCAAGAAACGAGTCGAATCCCGCCCCGCAGCCGACATCTACCACCTGCTCGCCGAGCGCTAGCCGTTCCAACGAGAACGGGTCGGCCACTCCGGCAAACGACTCCACCGCCACCTCGGGCAGTCGGCCGACGGCCTCAGTATCGTAGCCGAGTCGCGCCGCGAGACTCCTGCCCGTATGGAAGTGGAACGCCCCGTTCGGGTCGAGCGCCACCTCCCGGTACTTATCTCGCACCTGCTCGCGCAATGCGTGAGGATCAACGATTGGTTGATAGCTCATGATCGTCCACCTGCGACTTGATCAGCGCTCAGCCCTTGACACGCCGTAGGCTTCCACTAGTATCTACGTAGGAAGCCTACGAATCTACCTACCACCTGTCAAGGTACGGAAGGAGGATCGGCTGCGTGTCTCCGCCACTCCAGGGCGGCGGTTGAGCTCGTGAGCTTCTACCGGCTCTCGCTGGACCACCGCGCTGCGTTGTGACCAAGCACACAGAGGCATCGTAGGATCGCTATCACAGACCAACCCCTGACAAGGGAGGTGCATCGATGTCCGCCAAGGCAGTCATCAGTTTGACCACTGGGCTCGAGGATCCAGAGAAAGTCGCGGTGGCATTTCTCGTCGCCGTCGCTGCCGCGGAATCCGGCCGTCCCACCCTCATGTTCCTTACCAAGGAGGCTGTCCGTCTAGCGACGAACGGCACCGCCACCGGCGTAGCCTGCGAGGGCTGCCCGCCGCTCGCCGAGCTGGTGAAGCGCTACGAGTCCGCAGGCGGTCACTACTACGTGTGCCCCATCTGCTTCAATGCCAAGAAGCTCAACGATGCCTCACTCATCGCCGGCGCAGAGTTGGCCGGGACCGTCCCGCTGTGGCAATGGATCGGCGACGAGCCGGCCACGACCTTCAGCTACTAATCTACCCCCGCGCCCGGCTACAGCAAGTCCGTTGACCACTGATCTCCGGCGCAGACGCGGGTTCCCCGCCTCATCGCTGGATCCTGCCATCGTCAGTCAAGGATGGACAGCACCGCATCCCGAAGGCGATGGCCCCACAGGAAGGTCCCGAGGCAGGCTTGACATCAAGGATCTGGCCATGCCCATACGGACCTGGCGCTCGGGAGTCGCCGGAGGTGTCCGAGGCCGCCATCGCGATTCGGGTCCTGATGGGTCTACGGCCCGAATCGGACCGGGTCGCCCCCGGGATTTGCACCCGGCTGGTCTCAGCTCTGTCGAAACGGTGCTCTATGCGCTTGGTTGGCGTCTGACACGAAGGAGCGACGCGCTCTCCGATCCGCGGCTCACAGGTCTTCCTAGCGGAAATGAATCAGCGCGTGGCAGCACCCGGCCCCCTCTTCCATTGGGAAGCCCAGGAGCCGTCACACTCAGCCACCGCGAACTTCGCTGACCAAGGGTTGCGAAATCCCCGTGACAGCGGACAAGCCCACCATCGACTGTTGGGCAACGGCGCTGGGACACTTTGAGGCCATCACCGCCCGTTCGTCGGAATCGAGGGGCTCCTGGGGCACAACAGGGGCGGTGATGGGACGCGCACTTCCTGGGCGATCGAGCCCTGGCGGCGCCAGACCGGACCGCCCATTCTGCCTGGTACCGGAACGACCACACCCTCGTGCGAGGGACGGCGCGTGGAAGCTGTTCGGGATCACCCACCCTGAACCCACTGGCCCGGAGGAGGAGGCGACCTTGCCCACGCCACCGCGCCCAGCCTGGACGGATCCGGGACGCGGCAGGCCCCGGCCCTCCGGGCGGCCCCGGCTACGGGAGGCCCGCCTGTGGGCCCCACGTGGCCCCAGGACCGATGGCAGCTCTGTCATGGTCTACGCGGGGGCACCGGTTATCCCTGTCGGGCGGCGATTGACCTGGCCACCTCCGGGGACCTCCACACCTGGTCCGGCCACCCCCGTGGGCCCCTGTACCGGGACGGGTTCGAGGTCCGTGATCCCATGGTCCTCCCGGCTGGGCGGGGTGTGGATCCTCCACTACTGCGCCACCGACGATCCCGGGCCCGGAGGCCAGTCAAGCCCACCGTAACGTCACTCTCCGTGGTCAGCGTTTCTTATGTCCCTGCCCCAGGTCAGTGGGACCTGGTGGTCTCGCTGGCCAGCCGCCCGTCCGAGCCGTTGCCCCGGGCGGCGCCCCGGCCCACCCGACAATCGCCACGGCATCCTCTTGCCCTACAGTGAGAACATCGTCCCGTGACCGGCCCCCGGGAGATCACGTTGGGACTCCGGACCCTCAACGACCTGGTCCAGGTACCTGCACCCGATCTCCTCGGGGACAGCCCGCTGCGGGTGTCATCGGGCATGGACGATCTGGTCGCCGAGGTCAGCGCCCACTCGCTGCGCCAGCGGTCCAGGGCTCGGATCGTACTGCCCGACCGAGAGATCCAGCCCGACACGGAAGCCCGGGTGCGACACGCCATCGACCGCTACTGTGCCCTCAGGCTGGTTGAGAACGCCAACGAACTGCGGACCCTCCGGCGGGAGGGTCTGGGGGCGCTCGCCATCGGGGGCGTGATCCTGGTCCTGGGGCTCTTCCTCTCGGGGTTCCTCTCCCGCTCCTCGGTGCCCACGACCGTGCGGGACTATCTGGGCCAAGGGGTGTTCCTCGTCGTGGCCTGGGTGGGGCTCTGGTACCCGCTCGATACCCTCCTGTGGACTCCCCGGGTCCAGGTCCGCCACCGGAAGGTGCTCCACACCATCCGGAACATGGAGGTAACCGTGGAGCCGGCCAGCTCAGCAGCCGTGGAGACGGCAGGCCCGGGACCCGGCGTCGGGGAGGCACTGGGCCCTGGCCCCGGGGGGTAGGGCCGCCCCCCGGTCGCCGGGGCTCTTGAGCGGGGACGCCCTCCTTTCCACCGCCCGGAAGCGCTGCCAAACGCCTCATCCCCTCTGGGCCTGCAGGAACTCCCCCCTGGTCAACCGGCGGTGTCCTGCCAGTTCAACCGCCTGACGCCGTACGGCGCGACCCCGTTGGCGCTCGCACTGGCTCCGGTCACGCGGACCAAGGCCCACCACCTGCCCGGGGAGGATGGTCCTCGGCCGGAGCGGTGGACGGCGGTCCCACAAGCGGACCCCCCGAACGGCTCTCCGAGGCCCAACAAGATCTGGCGGCCGCTCGACAGTCGGGCTCCACCCAGGGACGTCGTCCTGGCAACGGCCCGAAAGACCGACCGGCCCAGTGGTCGCTGGCTCACGCCAACGACGCCAGGAACCGATCCCGGTTGGCGCTCCACCAGCGACGTCGGCGATCGATGCGTTCCATCCCTCCCATCTCCTGCCACATTCGTACGAAGCCCGCATCACCTCTTGCGACCCGGCGTCGGACGAACTCGCCGTCGCAGGCGATGGCGGTGTCGAGGGTGTCGACCAGCTCCACGCGGGCGGCCTCATCCAGCCCGTAGGCATCGCTGACCAGGCGGAGCCGTGCGGGCCGGTCTGCTGGCGTCCAGCCGAGGCGGTAGGCGCTGAGATCATCATCGACCGGTACCCAGCCCCGCGCGAGTTGTGCCAGATCGTAAAGGGGACGACCCGGTGCAGCGAGCTCGAAGTCGAGGAGGGCGACCGCCCTACCGTCCCGGAACACCACGTTCTCGAGGCAAACGTCATTGTGGCAGATCATCGTGCCGCTGGCGGGGTCAGCGAGCTCCTCGCTCCATGCGTCGTCCGGAGCGACAGCATATTCGGCCAGGGACGCGTGGAAGCGAGCCAACAGCTCGGTGACCGAGACCAGCGCCCCGTCGGTCTGGGACCAATGGGGATAGGGCGGGGTCGGTACGTCGCCTTCGATAAACACCAACCGCTCCCGCCCGTCGACATCGATGCCGACGGGCTCGGGCACTCCGGCGCACCCCGCGGCACGGACGTGGCGCAGCAGGCGATGGACCGCCCCGGTGTACGGGGTGGACGGCCGTAGCAGGTAGCGGCCACTCCGGACCACCGCCCCGGCGTTGACGATGCCACCGGGGAGCACCACCTCGTCAGGCACTGCTCCCACCTTGCCACCTCGAGGGAACACATGGCAGACGTTTCCCTTGGATCCCCTCTGGGCCCGAACTGTGGGAGCCGATCCACCGGGGAGAGCGACGTCCCGATCGGTGAAGATCCCCACCGCCCGTCTTCGTCGGGGCCGCGCGTCAACGCCGTACCGACGATCCTCAGCGCCAGGCGCCATGGTGGTCGTCCTCCGGGGGCCCGGTGATCCCGCTCCCACCAGGTCGAGGCGCGAGGCCTCAGCACCGGGGGGTCGTGGAGCGCGCACCGGCGGTGCGGATCACCGAACCCGTTGCAGCCAGACCTGGGGCAGGCCGCTCCCCCCACCAGGCGCAGTCGGCGGGCACGACGTGGTGGATAGCGGTCGTCGACACTCGTCCCCCCAAAGCGGTCCGCCCGCTAGCCCTCCGGTAGCTGTTACAGGACTCGGTCACACTCGGAGTCATGAGTACGACCAGCCGCGAGGTGGCGTCCAGTCCTTGGTGTAAACGCGCAACGGGCGTAGGTTCCTTCGAGACCGGCAAGTCAACGAAGGAATGCCATGAAGAGGAGCCTCCCCCGGTGACAGGCTTGTTGTCACCGATCACCCCATCACCAAGGGAGGCAAACACCAATGTTGCACGCTGGATTGGATCTGTCACGCAAGTCGGTGGAGGTGCACCTACTGGGTGACGACGGCTCGACGGTGGGGATCATGAGCGTCCCGCCGGATCTGGACGGACTGCGAGGGCTGGTGCGCACAGTCTCTCGTTTGCCCGGAGGGCAGCAGGTCGTAGGAGTCGTCGAGTCGATGAACGGGGCTCGCTTCGTTCATGACACCCTGGAGCTGGCCGGTTGGGAGGTGGAGATCGCTGACGCGGCCAAGGTCAAGGGCCTGGCTCC
>DASQQH010000038.1:0-4974 GCA_035643555.1 Acidimicrobiales bacterium
CCAGGGGTAGGGGCGGCGCCCGGGCCGGGGCGCCGGGAAGCGCGGGCGGGTCGCCAGCGCCCCCGCGCGTCGCGCCAGGGCCTCGCGCTCGTCGGGGGCGAGCAGCTCGGCGAGGGCCGAGGGCGGCTCGGCCGCCAGGGCCTCCACGCCGGGGCGCAGGCACTCGGGGACCGGCTCGTCGGCGAAGTCCCAGATCACCGTGCGCAGCCGGGGCTCGGGATGGAAGCACAGGCCGTTGTCGATGCCCCAGATCCGCCCATCCTCGCCGAGGAGGCAGTGCCCACCCTTGCGGTCGGCGTTGTTGGCGACCAGGTCGAACACGCACAGGGCCCGCAGGGTGTCGTGGTGGGCCGGGTCCTCGATCAGGGTGAAGTAGTGCTGGGCGAAGTCGGCGGGCACGAAGCGCTGGAGGGAGCCGGTGCCGAGCGGGGCGTCGTGGCGGATCAGGGTCTCGGGCACCAGCCCGTAGCCGAGGGCCACCGACAGCTGGTAGGCGGCGGCCTCCCGGCGGAAGAGGCCCGAGCCGAAGTCCCACAGCGGCCGCTCACCGCGCTCGGGCTTGTACACCGCCGGCAGCTCAACCCCCTCCCAGGCGCAGGTGACCAGGAAGGTGTAGTTGGAGCTCCACGGCAACCGGCCCTGCACCTCGATCTGGCCCTGGGCCAGGACCGCTAGAGCGTGGGCGGGCGAAAGCCGTTGGTCCTCGGGCACACGTGTCCCGTGGGGTCGAGGGGGTAGCCGCACAGGGGGCAGGGGGGCCGCCCCGCCTCCACCAGCTGGGTGCTGCGGATGGCCAGGGCGGCGACCTGCGCCCTGGTCGTCCCGAAGCGGGCCGTGGCACCCGGCTCGTCCTCGGCCACCGCCTCCTCCGCGACGAGGAGGACCTGGTCGGCGTCCTGGTCGTAGGAAAGGCCCAGGGAGCCCACCGCCCAGTCGGGCTCCTGGGGGTCTTCCAGCTCGACGGGGTCGGGGACGTGCTCGGGGTGGGGGAGGTCCTCGAGCAGCTTCCCCAGGTACTGGGCGAGGGCTGCCACCTGGGACTTCTCGACCTTGAGGGTCACCAGGCGGGTGCCCTCGCGGGCCTGGAGGAGGAAGGTGCGCTGCCCCGGGGGCCCGAGCGTACCGACCGTGATCTGGTCGACGGCGGGCAGGTCGTGGGACTCGCTCATGGTGTTGCCTCTAGGAAGGTCGGAGCTCGCTCAACGCGGCGGTGGCGTTGACCGTGAGGACGCTCGGGCCGGTGTCGCCGTAGGCGATCGCGGTCACCGACGCCGGGGCAATGCTAATCCGTTGGAAGAGGTCCAGATGGGTCCCCAGGGCGTGGGCCACCACCGCCTTGATGGGATCGGCGTGGGAGACCGCCACGACCGTCGCCCCCGGGTGGTGGCTCCGCAGGCGGTCGGCGGCACCCACGATCCGGGCCTGCATCTCGGTGAAGGACTCGCCGCCGGGGAACCGGAACCCGCTCGGCCACTGCTGGACGGTGCGCCACGCCGGCAGCTTGGCCAGCGCCTTGAGCTCGGCACCGGTCCACTCCCCGAAGTCGCACTCGACCAGTGAGCGCTCCACGGTGACCCTGAGCCCGAGGGCCTTGGCGATCGGCCTCGCCGTCTCCTTGGCCCGCTCCATGGGTGAGGCGTAGACCGCCTCGACGCGGCGTTCCCCGCGGCCCTCGGTGAGGGCGGCGATCCTGGCGGCGGTGGCCTCCGCCTGGGCCTGGCCCTCGTCCCCCAGGTGCAGGCCCCGCGTCCGGCCGGGAAGGACCTGCCCGGTGGTCGGGGTCCGGGCGTGGCGGACGTAGAGGACCAGGGTGGAAGGTGGGGACTTGGGCCGGCGCGGCGCCATGCGCGGCACACGTTAGTGTCCCCGCCGTGGGCCGACTGACGGAGGTCACCTCCCTCGACGACCTGGCCTCGGCGGTGGTGGCCTGCCGGGCCTGTCCCCGGCTGGTGGCCTGGCGGGAGCGGACGGCGAGGGAGAAACGGCCGGCCTACGCCGGCGAGGAGTACTGGGGACGGCCGGTCCCGGGGTTCGGGGACCCCGACGCGTGGCTCCTCGTGGTGGGCCTGGCCCCCGCTGCCCACGGGGGCAACCGGACCGGGAGGGTCTTCACCGGTGACCGCTCGGGGGACTGGCTGTTCCGCGCCCTGTGGCGGGCGGGCCTGGCCAACCAGCCCACCAGCGTGGGCCGCCACGACGGCCTGGCCCTGTCGGGGGTCTACGTGACCGCCGGCGTCCGGTGCGCCCCGCCCGCCAACAAGCCCACGGTGGCCGAGCGGGACACCTGCAAGCCCTACCTGGTGCGGGAGATGACGCTCCTGTCGGGCCTCCGGGTCCTGGTGGCCCTGGGCGGCTTCGCCTACCAGCTCCTGGCCCGGGAGTTCGGGGTCACGCCCCGGCCGGCCTTCGGCCACGGCGTGGAGGTTCCGCTCCCGAGCCGCCCGGGGTCGGCCCCCCGCACCCTGCTGTGCTCCTACCACCCCAGCCAGCAGAACACCTTCACCGGCACCCTGACCGAGGACGCCTTCGACGCCGTCTTCACCAGGGCCCGGGCCCTCGCAGCCTGAGGGGGGCGGCCGCCACCGCTCAGGTGGCCGAGGTGGCCGTGGGCAGGACCCCGGGCGCGGGAGCGGCGTCGCTGGGCCAGCGCCGCCGGCTCACCCGGGACAGCTTGCGCAGGAGGGTGACGGCGCCGGGGTCGTCGTCGCCGGGACGCACCTCGATGGTGCCGTCGGCCAGCATCCCGTCCATGATCTCCCGGCCCTTGTCGGTGCGCACCAGGGTGAGGGTCCAGTCGGCGAAGGCGCCGATGCCCCCGGTGGAGATGTCGGCGTGCTCGGCACCGAAATCGGGGCAGAGCTTGCAGCCCTCCCGGGTCCAGGCCTGGGCCTCCTTGAGGGAGACCTCGTGGTAGCTGCCGTCCCGCATCCAGACCTGGATGACGCCCTTGATGTTCATCTTCACCATGTCCTCCCGGGCCAGGCCGTAGCGCGCCTCGAACAGCTCGGGGAAGATCGAGTCGTCGAAGGTCTTCGAGCAGAGCAGCCCGATCGACAGCGTCAGGCGGCGGGCCACCTTGCCGGTCCTGCGGGCGGACATGACCGGGGGTACCGAGGCCTGGCAGCCCATCCCCACCAGGGCCATTCGCTCCGCCCCGGCGGCCAGGGCCTCCGGATAGGCCATGACGTTGGCCGAGTAGGTGTAGCGGGAGCCGGCGGCCGCCAGAACGTCGTCCCTGGTCCGGGCGACACCGGGCACCGCCTTCCAGCTGGTCCCGTCCCCCTCCAGATAGGAGACCAGGGCGGCGTCGACGTAGTCGTGCTCCAGGGCCCAGATCAACAGGGCCGAGACCAGCCCTCCGTCCTGGCCCGTCTCCGCCAGGACGGGGTCGGTGGCCCGGGCCAGGACGATGTCCTTGCTCACGCCCTCCACCTCCGTCACCTCCCGGGGGCGACCGAAGAGGTAGGTGTCGGTCTCGGGCTCCCAGGCGCGGAACCGGGGGCAGGCCCGGGTGCAGAGGGTGCAGCCCCGCTCCCCATGGGTGCAGTTCTCCGGCCCCCCCGCCTCCTCCACCTTCCAGGGTCGGTAGACACCGTCGGTGTCGTCGTAGTGGAGGACGTCGTAGGGACAGGCCACGACGCACCCGGCGCAGCCCGTGCACAGACCGGAGGTCACCACCTCCGACCACAGGTGGGCCCAGTGGGGCTTTTCGGGAGGCATGGGCCAACTGTAGTGAGCAGGACCGCCCGGCGGGACGCCTGGCGGGTCAGTGCCGGGGGACGGGGATCCGCTGGTTGAGCACCGCCTCCACGTTGCCGATGACCTGGCGCGAGGTCCACCCCTTGGTGGCGCCCGCCGGATGGGCCACCCCCTCCCGGTCGAGGAGGTGGCGCAGGGTGGGGGTGAGAGCGGCCGTGGCCTCCCCGACGGTCCCCACGCGCAGGTGGCCCCGGGGTCCGAAGACGTACACGGCGTCGTTGTGGCGGGTGACCCGGGCCACCGGCGCACCGGTCTGCCAGTCCCTGAGGATCGTTCCCGGTGGGGGGGCGACCTGCTCGCGGGAGACCCCGAGGAACCGCCACAGCCGGGCGAGGTTGGCCGGCGTGCCGGTGAGCAGGGGCCAGGAGATCCCCGCCGCCTGGCTGAACGCCGTGAGACGCCCGGGGGTGTCGCGTCCGGGGTCCAGGGCGACCTGCACGAAGGCCACCCGGTTCCCGAACCCCGCGGCGCGGACCTCCTGGCGGGCCTGGGCGAAGGCGGCGATGGTCCGCGGGCACGAACCGGTGCAGATGGTGGTGACCGGCGCCAGCACCACGGCCTTGCCCCGGTAGGCGGCCAGCGAGGTCGGTCGGCCGTGCTCCCCGGTGAGCGGGATCCGGGGCAGGGCACGGTTCTCCGCCTGGCCGGTCACGGCGATCGGCGGGGCGCTGGCGAGGTGGCGACCGGACCGGGTCTTCACCACCGCCACCACCGCCACGATCAGCAACGCCAGGAGCACCACCATGGTCGCCTGCATGGCACCCGCCCTTCGCCGATCCGCGTGGCGGTCGGCGGCCCGGTCCGTGCGACCGTCGGCCGTGTCGGTCACGTCCGGGGGCCGGAGGTTCCCGGCAGGGGAGCAACCCACGAGGAGCGGGCGGCGAACTGGCTGGTCACCGGGGTCGAGGGTAGGACATGGCGGGGATCAGGCGAAGTCGGCCCGATGGAGCCGTCGGCCGCCTACACCTGGGGGAGGGCCTGGATCGTATGGGGAGGCGCCGGCCGGGCGGGCTCACGCCGTGCCAGGGCGGCCTCGATGGCCGGTGCCAGCCGCTCGGCCTTGGCCGCCTCCCGCCCCGGCGCCTCGTCGTGGAACTCGGGGAGGACGGTCTCGGCGAAGAGCTCCAAGGACTCGCAGATGTGCTCGTGGCGGTTGCGTCCCGCCTGGCTCACCAGGATCACCTGGTCCACCCCGGCGTCGGCGTAGCCGCGCAG
>DASQQH010000039.1:0-3155 GCA_035643555.1 Acidimicrobiales bacterium
ACCGAGGACACCAGCACGATCCGCCCGAACCCCCGCCGGGCCATGCCCGGGGCGACCGCCTGGGCCAGCAGGAAGGGCGCCCGGAGGTTGACGGCGAGGGTGTGGTCCCAGTCCTCGACGTCGACGGCCTCCAGGTCGGCCCGGCGTTGGCCACCAGCACGTCCACCGGGCCGAGGCCCTCCTCGGTGCCCCTCACCAACGACGCGGCGACACCCGGATCGGCCAGGTCCCCGCCCAGGGTCACCGCCCGCCGTCCCAGGTCCCGGACCCGGGCCGCCACGGCCTCGGCCGCCTCGGCCCTGGTGGCGTAGGCCACCGCCACGTCGGCGCCCTCGGCGGCCAGGCGCTCGGCCACCGCGGCACCGATGCCCCGGGAGCCGCCGGTGACCAGGGCCACACGCCCGCCGAGGGCCCGAGCCCGGGGCGCCGACCCCGACACGGGGAGCCCCGGGGCTAGGCGCTGCGGGCCTGGACCAGGATGGCCGGGCTGGTGGGCCACAGGATCTCCCCGGACTCGTCGATGCCGAGGAGCCAGGTGCCCTCCGCCGCCACCCCCAGGAGGGCCACCCGCTGGCCGGTCCGCCCGGTGGCCACCCCACCCCGGAACAGGTGGGCCTGGACCTCAAAGGCCAGGACCCGCTCGTCGCCGAGCACGACGCCCACCAGGACCTTGTAGGGGGGGCCCAGGGGGACCGGGGCCCCGGTGCGCCGGGTCCGGGTCCAGGCGACCCGTCCCTGGGTGACCACCGCGTCCTCCTCGGCCACCAGCACCCGGCCGTTCCATTTGTGGCGGTTGAACCACCACGCGCCCATGGCGACCTGGGCGAGCGCCAGCCCGATCAGCGAGATCAGGCTGGGGAGCAGGAAGTAGTCGCCCGCCGACCACACGTCCTTGGCCCAGCCCCAGGCCAGGAACAGGATGGCCAGGACCCAGGCGTTGGCCACCATGGGGACGGCCAGGTCGATGATCTCGAAGTTGCGCACCGCCTGGGACAGCCGGGCCCGGACGGCCTGGTCGTCGTCGAGGTCGGGGGCGGGCCGGGCGACCGTCTTGGTCATCGCCGTGGTCCGCATCGTCGCCGCCATCGCTGCTCCCTCGCTCAGGTCCGCTTCCCCCCCAGTGGTTAGCCGAGCATGGCCAGGAGGTACAAGGCAACCAGGAGCCCGGCCAGGGCGGCGGCCGCCAGGGGCCACCACCGCCGCCTGCCCCGGGCCTGGTCGAGGGCAGGTTCCCCGACGTCGTCGACGGCGGCGGCGACCTCGTCCGCCAGCAGGAGCTGGCGGGCCTCGACGGCCCGGTCGGGGTCCACCAGGACCTGGATCTCGCCCCCCAGGGGGTAGGTGGTCCCCGAGGCCCCCCGGAGGTCGGTGAGGATCCCCTCGGCCCCCAGGCGCGCCACGACCACCCGGGCGTGGAACAGCCCGGTCACGGTGGTGAGGTGAACGGTCGGCCGGGAAACCACGCCGGAACGGTACCGTGGTGGGGGATGGATCGTCGCATCTTCGGCCTGGAGAACGAGTACGGGGTGACCTGCACCCTGCGGGGCCAGCGCCGTCTGTCACCCGACGAGGTGGCCCGCTACCTGTTCCGGCGGGTGGTGAGCTGGGGGCGGTCGTCGAACGTCTTCCTGGAGAACGGCGCCCGCCTGTACCTGGACGTGGGCAGCCACCCCGAGTACGCCACGCCCGAATGCGACTCGATCATCGACCTCGTCGTCCACGACAAGGCCGGGGAGCGCATCCTCGAGCACCTGCTGGCATCCGCCGAGCAGCGGCTGCGGGAGGAGGGCATCCGGGGGGTCGTGTACCTGTTCAAGAACAACACGGACTCGGCGGGCAACTCCTACGGGTGCCACGAGAACTACCTCACGAGCCGGCGGGACGACTTCGCCTACTACGCCGAGGTGCTCATCCCCTTCTTCGTGAGCCGCCAGATCTACGCGGGGGCGGGCAAGGTGCTCCAGACGGCCCGGGGGCCGATCTACTGCATCTCCCAGCGGGCGGAGCACATCTGGGAGGGCGTGTCCTCGGCCACCACCCGCAGCCGGCCCATCATCAACACCCGGGACGAGCCCCACGCCGACGCCGAGCGGTTCCGCCGCCTCCACGTCATCGTGGGCGACTCCAACATGAGCGAGTACGCCACGTTCCTCAAGGTGGGGGCCACCAGCATCCTCCTGCGCATGCTGGAGGACCCGGCGGCGGTGCTGCGGGACATGACCCTCGAGAACCCCATCCGGGCCATCCGGGAGATCAGCCACGACATCACCTGCCGTCGGCGGGTCCGCCTCGCCAACGGCCGGGAGGTCTCCGCCCTCGACATCCAGTCGGAGTACCTGAACCGGGCCCTGCGCTACCAGCGCCAGCGGGGGCTGTCGCCCCTCGAGGAGCGGGCGCTGGAGATGTGGCAGCACTGCCTGGAGGGCCTGGAGAAGGACCCCCTCAGCCTGGACCGGGAGTGCGACTGGGTCGTCAAGTACCACCTGATCGAGGAGTTCCGCCAGCGCCACGACGTGGCCCTGTCCCACCCCCGGGTGGCCCTGCTCGACCTCCAGTACCACGACGTGAGCCGGGAGCGCGGCCTGTTCCGCCGGCTCCAGGACCGGGGCCTGGTTGAGCGGATGACCACCGACACCGCCATCGACGCCGCGGTGGACGAGCCGCCGGCGACCACCAGGGCCCGCCTGCGGGGCGACTTCATCCGCCGGGCCAAGGAGCGCCGTCGGGACTTCACGGTGGACTGGGTGCACCTCAAGCTCAACGACCAGGCGCAGCGCACGGTGCTGCTGAAGGACCCGTTCAAGGCCCGCGACGAGCGGGTGGAGAAGCTGATCGAGAGCCTCTGACCGACCGGCCGGAAGCACCCGGCCCGGGCGCGTTAGCCTGAGGCGGTAGTGACCGCCGACCCCGATCCCTCGCCGCGCACGGGTGTCCGAGGGGTCGAGGACACCCCGAACGGCTCCCGGGACGCCCCGAGACGGCGGAGCCGAGGGGGGGTCCATGTGGCCAGGCCGCGCCACGGGCCCGGCCGCCGGCTGCTCGAGTGGGTGGTGATCCTCGCCGTCGCCGCCGGGTGCGCCTTCGGGATCAAGGACTTCGTGATCCAGGCGTTCTACATCCCCTCGGGGTCGATGATCCCCACCCTGGGCATCGGC
>DASQQH010000040.1:0-2568 GCA_035643555.1 Acidimicrobiales bacterium
GGTGACGCGATCGTCGGGAGATGGGCAACAGGAGCCGGCAGCGAGCGTAAAGTGCCCCCGCTGGCCTCGACTGGTTCAAGCGGTACCCGGCTGCTGCGGAAGGGTTCTGACGCGCCAGCTCTCAGAATCGATTGAAGTCCACACGTCTGACCACGAGGGGCGAAGGCCTCTACCATCGCCTGCAGCCGTTACCGAATGCTAAGGGCGGCAATGCCGTCGACAAGCGTAGAACGCGCGCTACTCCTGGTATTCGGGGCTATCGGAACTCCCAGGAAAGCTTGCAGCCCGATGGCGTCCCGGGTAAAGGTGACATTGGGACGCTCAGATCACATGATTGGCGACAGGCAATTCTAACCGCTTCTCCACTGCAGCTCGATGATGTGATGCGAGTCCGCGTTGTATACGATGTGCTGGGTCAGTTGCTCAGCCCACACGTAAGTTGCAGGGTCACTGATTGAGACCGGCGACCCGGTCGCGAGGGTGAGGTCATGATGATGCCATCCGCTGTTGTCCCACCACAGCTCGTGGATATGACTGTCGGTGCCAACGTAGATTACGTGCTGCGTCGGATGCGGCCCCGTCACTTGGAACTCGAAGCTGTAGCCTTTGGGGCGAAAGCCCGCGTACGCTGGCGGTGATCCCGTCAGGCCGCACAGATCGGCGTGTTGCCACCCGCTGGCCTCCCACCACAGCTCATGGATGTGACCGTCGGTGCCTCGGTAGTTAACGTGCTGGGTGCCCTGGGCGTCGAATACGTAGCCGGTCGGATCATCTGCAGCTAGTGGCGCGCCGGTGGCAAGCGTCAGATCGTGGTGATGCCACGTGCCGTCCCACCAGAGTTCGTGAATGTGGTCGTCTACTCCACGGTAGAGTACGTGTTGAGAACCCTCGGCGGTGAACACGTACCCGTAGGGCGGGCCATCAGCGGGTGGCGCGCCGATTGCAGCGCTCAGGCCGAAGTGATGCCAGCTACCTCCCCACCACCAGAGCTCGTGCACACCGTGGTCCTGGCCTTGATAGTTCACGTGCTGGGTGCCTTCGGCGTAAAACTCGTAGCCCTGCGGCACCGTGAGGGCGAGCGGTGCCTTGGCGGCATCGGTCAGGTCGTGATGGTGCCACCCGTCGCCTTCGCTCCAGTAGAGCTCGTGAACGTGGCCATCGTACTCCTGACCTTCATAGACCACGTGCTGGGACCCTGTCGTCGCGAACACATACGCTGTCGGATAGGCAGCTGCCAGCGGAGCGTTGGCGGCAGCGGTCAGATCATTGTGCCGCCAGTCGTCGTTGTCTTCGGTCCAGTAGAGCTCGTGAATGTGACCATCGGACCCGCCGTCAGGAGTGAATCCCTGATACACAGCGTGGCGGGTGTTCTGCGCAAAGAGGTATGCATCCGGACGAAAGGTCGCCAAGGGCGCCCTAGCGAGCGAGGTGAGGTCATACCAGGTCCAGCCCATACCCTACCCCCAAGTGGTCTCCCGAGAGGATCCCCTCGTTCGGGTCTTCACAGAAGGGTACCTCTTGCCGACCTCTCCCGAAAGGAGTCGAGCCAAAAAACGGGCTTGACCAGGTACGCGGTCCGCCAGGTGCTCGCTTCGGTCTGGAGTACTGTCGACGAGACGAATCAGGTCCTTCCAGGCGGCGGCGGGTGGGTTCAGGTCGCGACGAGGGATGGGCCATCCGAGTCCGGAAGTCGGCGGACGCGCGGATAGCGCATACCAGGCCCATGTGGCGGGGGACGAGCGTGGCTGGGACCGGAAGGTTCGATGGGGTGGCCCGCCATACGCTTTGTCGGGTTGGTGCGGAAGACGGTGTGGATGAGGTCCGGAATGTCGTTGGGCACCCGCCAGTGGACGTCCGGAAGGGTCGCTACCCGGGCCGCCAGCATGCCGGTCGCACGGTGCCGTGGGGACGCGGAGCCGCATGAGGCGGACTTGGGGATGTGAGGCGGCGTCTTGACCGGTCCCTGTGTCCCAACGGCCGACGGTACAGGGATCCGGGGGTCAACGGGCCGGCTGGCCCCCGGGCCGCATCACGTGTGAGCAGGAACGTCGTGATGTGCCGCCTCGGGCTCGGATCCAGCGGCTGATGGGTAAAGGACCGCGGACTGAGCAGTCGCGGGGACGTGATGTCGGCGGTGGCGAGTCAGCCTGACCAACCTGATGCCTCGAGGTGGTTGCACGTTGGTGTGCAGCCTGGCCCCGGGGGGGACAGGAGCACCCGCTGGGCTGAGGTGGACAGGACAGCCACTGTCTCAGTGTGCGGCGGGCTCGGCAGAGTGGAGGGAGTCATGCCTGGACGTTTCCGGCATCACCCCATCCGCATCCCGACGCCCGCGTGCAGGCCGGGGACAAGCCCGGGGTGCCAGGGTACGAGGCAGGCAAAGGCCAGGAGACCCAGCCCGAAGGCGATGCCGAGTACCCGACCGCGCCGCCAGGTCTTCTCGAAGAAGACCACCAGGGAGAGCCCGACCATCCAGGCCAGGTTCATGACCCCTACCGGGATCAGGACCGCCATCAGCGCCCAGCAGCATCCCAGGCAATAGCCCCCGTGGTACAGCCCAGCCCGGAC
>DASQQH010000041.1:0-2208 GCA_035643555.1 Acidimicrobiales bacterium
GGTGGTGAAGGTGAAGCCGTGGCCCTCCACGCCGTCGTCGGCGTCGGTGCGGATCACCACGTAGGCCAGGGAGTAGTCGGGGGAGAGGTTCATGGCGTCGGAGCCGTCCAGGGTCCGGGAGGTGGGGAAGCGCACGTCATGGGCCTCGACGTCCACGATCTTCGCCATCGCCTCGTGCTCCTCCTGATCGGCGCCCCCGCTCGGCACCTCCGCGCCCGCCAGCCACGGACAGACATCGGATGCCTGTGACGATAAGCCGGTCGTGATCACGGGTCAAGAGGCGGGCATCGGATCTCCACGGGAATGTTCACCTGATGTCTCGGCCCGCCCGCTGGGCGCCGTCCCGGCGTCCCAGCGGCGAGACAGAATCCTTGCACCAGCGCCGACCCGGGACGATGATGACCCCGTCGCCGGGTCGGGTGCCCGGCGACGGGGGATCTCGCTGGTTGACGGGAAGGGAGGCCAGTGGCACCAGTTCCTGCGGCCACCGGCGCCACCCGGGTCGCCGAGGTGGCCGGTGGGCAGCGGTCCATCGCCGAGGTCGCCGAGGAGGCCCTGGGGGCCGTCGAGGACGCCGACCCGGCGATCGGCGCCTTCCACCTCGTCGACCGGCGGGTCGTGGCGGACCAGGTGGCGCGCCTCCAAGCTGGCACCACCGGGCCGCTGCGGGGACTGGTGGTGGGGGTCAAGGACCTGATCGACACCGCCGACCTGCCCACCGGCTACGGCTCGCCCCTGTTCGACGACCACCGCCCCGAGGCGGACGCCGAGGTGGTGGCCGCCCTCCGCCGGCACGGGGCCCTGGTGCTGGGCAAGACCGAGTCCACCGAGTTCGCCCTGTTCCAGCCGGCCAGGACCCGCAACCCCTGGGACCTGACCCGGACCCCGGGGGGCTCCTCCAGCGGGTCGGCGGCGGCGGTCGCCGCTGGCATGGTCCCGGTGGCCCTCGGGACCCAGACGGCGGGCTCGGTGGTGCGGCCTGCCGCCTACTGCGGGGTCTACGGGTTCAAGCCGGCCCGTGACTGGACCCCGACCCGGGGCATCTGGCGCCTCGCCGAGCACCTGGACACGGTGGGCATCTTCGCCAGGTCGGTGGAGGACCTGGCCCTGGTCCATCGGAGCCTGACCCGGCCCGGGTGCACCCCCACCCCGGCCGCCACCGACCCCCGGCCCCGCTCCGTCGGACTCCTCCCGGCCACCGAATGGGCGGAGGTCCCCCCCGACGCCCACGCCGCTCTGTCCTTCCTGGGCGACCTGCTCGGCCGGGCCGGGTGGAAGGTGGCCACGACCACCATGCCGGCCCGGTGGCACGACCTGCCCCGCCGGCACACCACGGTGATGGCCGTGGAGGTGTCCCGAAACCTGCACCGGTCCCTCGGCGACCTCCTGGCGAAGGTCTCGGCGAGCACCCGGGCGGTGGTCGCGGCGGGGGACGCCTGCCCGGCGAGCGACTACCGGGCGGCCCTGGCGGCCGCCGAGGAGGCGTCCCGGGAGGCCGCCGCGCTGGCCGGGTCCTTCGACCTGCTCCTGGCCCCGAGCGCCCTCGGGGCCGCCCCCCGGGGCCTGGACAGCACCGGCGACCCCGTCCTGTGCCGGCCCTTCACCCTCCTCGGCCTCCCTGCCGCCAACATCCCCGCCTACCGCCGCGGGGACGGTCTGCCCGTCGGTGTCCAGGCCGTGGGGCTCGACGGGGACGACCGCGCCCTCCTCGGGGCCCTGGCCTCGATCGAGGCCGTCCTGGCCGACGGGGAGCGGCGCGGCTCGGAGCAGCCGTGAGCGGCCAGGGCCCCGACGGGGCGTCGGGGGCCCCGGCGGAGCCGCCGGGCGACCTCCGGCCGCCGACCGAGGCCCGCAACCCCGCCACGGTGGCCATCGACCGGGTCCCCACCCTGGCACTGGTGCGGTTGCTCAACGACGAGGACCACCGGGTTCCCCGGGCGGTGGCAGCCATCCTCCCCGAGCTGGCCGCCGCCGTCGAGGAGACCACGACCCGCCTCGCAGGGGGCGGGCGGCTGCACTACGTGGGCGCGGGCACCTCGGGGCGGGTGGCCGCCATGGACGCGGCCGAGCTGCCCCCGACCTTCGGGCTCCCCCCCGGTGCGGTCGTCGCCCACCTGGCGGGGGGCCCGGCCGCCCTGGCCGGTGCGGTGGAGGAGGTGGAGGACGACGAGGAGGCGGGCGCCCGGGCGGTGGCCGACGCCGCCGCCG
>DASQQH010000042.1:0-4166 GCA_035643555.1 Acidimicrobiales bacterium
TGTCCCCGGTGACAAGGCACCGGGCTCCCCCGGCCACCAGGTCGGCGGCCACCTCGGCACCGACGTCGAGGGCCCGGACCGCCTCCTCCCGGGCCATGGCCGCCTCCCGGGCCAGGTTCGCCGTGCCTGCCCGCACCTTGGCCGGGACCAGCCGGGGGCCGGTGGCCTCGCCCGGGCCGCCGGCGGCGGGGACCAGTGTCCCCAGGTCGGCGGCCACACCGACGTCCACCACGACCACCGAGGCCCCCACGTGGCGGGCCAGGACGTTGATGGCCGCCCCGCCGGCGCAGAAGTTGGCCACCATCTGGGCCGTCACCTCGCTCGGCCAGGGGGAGACCCCCTCGGCCGCGACGCCGTGGTCGCCGGCGAAGACGGCCACCGCGGCGGGCGCGGGCACCGGTGGCGGCGAGCGCCCGGCCATGCCGGCCAACCGGATCCCGAGGGACTCCAGCCGTCCGAGCGAGCCGCGGGGCTTGGTCAGCCGGTCGTGGGCGCGGGTGGCGTCGGCCAGGCTGGCCTCGTCGGGAGGGACGAGGCGTTGGGCGGCCTCCCGGAAGGATCCCATCGACGTCGCTCAGGCCGACTGGCGGGACAGGTCGAGGCCGTCGGTGTCCCCCGACCGGGCCGGACCGGGAGCGGGGCCTGGCCGCCCGCCCCGGTCGGCGAACAACAGCCGGTCGAGGAAGAGGAACTTGCCCACCCAGAGGATGGCGTAGGCGGCGAGGTTGGACCCGTTGACCGTGATCGACGTGGCGAGGTGGGACAGGCCGAGGCTGTGGGCCACCTGGGCCCCGAGCGCCGCCGCACCGGTGGAGACCACCAGCCCGGTGAAGGACATCGTCCAGAAGGGCAGGACCTCCCGGAACACCCGCGACCGGCTGGTCCTGCCCCAGGTCCAGCGCCGGTTCAACAGGTACGAGGGGACCGCCGCCACGGCGATGGCGATGACGTTGCACTCGATCGCCGTCCCCAGGCGCAACACCCCGAAGGTGAGGAACAGGACCCCCTGGGTGACGACGACGCAGATGGCCGACACCGCCGCGAACTTGACGGCCTTGCGCCCGGTGGCGCTCCGGGTCAGGTCGGCAACCGCGCGGGGCGAGAGGGACATTACGGCCAGGTTACCGGAGCCGGGCCGGGGCGGCCGCGGGGACCTGGCGCCGGGCCTGCGAGGATGGCCCGGTGACCGCCGCCCTCGACGCCCTGGTGTCCCTCCTCGATCTCGAGCCCATCGAGGTCAACCTCTTCCGCGGCGTGAGCCCCGACGAGCGCCGCCAGCGGGTCTTCGGCGGCCAGGTGGCCGGGCAGGCCCTGGTCGCCGCCGGACGCACCGTGGACCCCGCCCGGGCCGTCCACTCCCTCCACGCCTACTTCCTGCGCCCGGGGGACCCCGAGGCGCCCATCCTCTACCAGGTCGACCGCATCCGGGACGGCCGGTCCTTCACCACCCGACGGGTGGTGGCCATCCAGCACGGGGTGGCGATCTTCAACCTGTCGGCCTCCTTCCAGGTCGCCGAGTCCGGCCTCGACCACCAGGTCCCCATGCCCGACGCCCCCCGCCCGGAGACCCTGCCCACCTTCGCCGAGGCGTTGGCACCCTGGCGTCACGAGCTCGGCGACTGGTACCACCGCCCACGCCCGATCGACCAACGCTTCGTCGACGAGCCCTCCACGGCGGCCCGGGTCGGACGCCCCGCCCGTCAGCAGGTCTGGATGCGGGCGGACGGCGCGCTGCCCGACGACCCGCTGCTCCACGCCTGCGTGGTGGCCTACGCCTCCGACATGTCGCTGCTCGACTCGGTCGTCCTGCCCCACGGGCTGTCCTGGGCGGACCCCCGGGTCCAGGGCGCCAGCCTGGACCACGCCATGTGGTTCCACCGGCCCTTCCGGGCGGACGCCTGGATGCTCTACGACCAGGAGAGCCCGTCCGCCTCGGGGGCACGGGGGCTGGCCCGGGCCAGCATCTTCACCGCCGACGGCCACCTTGGGGCATCGGTGGTCCAGGAGGGCCTGGTGCGCCTCATCGCCGGCCAACGCTGACCGGCGCCCGGCGCCCCGCTGTCTCGGCTCACCCGGACAGCAGAGGACTAATCTGCCCGATATCGGGCAGATTATTGCATCTTTGAGGGCTCATTTGCCATGATTGGCCCCATGGCCGTTCGGGCTCCCCACGAGGACCTCGTCGCGCACGTGGTGCACACGACCTCCCTCGACCGGGGCGAGGCCGCCCGGGTGGTCGCCGAGGTCACCGCCTACTTCGGGGAGCCCGCCGAGGCCTTCGTCCGCCGGCGTCACCGGGAGCTGGCCACCGAGGGCCTGACCAACCCGGTGATCTTCGACACCATCGCCGCCGAGCTGCCCGAGCGGCGGGTCGCACCCCCGGAGCTGTCGGTCCGCCAGCTCCGCCGCATCGTCTACGGCTAGCGCCGGGGGTGGTGCCCACCACCCGTCGCGCCGGGGGGCCGGGACCGCCAACCACCGCCAAGGAGGACCCAACAAATGTGCGGAATCGTCGGCTACGTGGGGGGCCAGAGCGCCGTGCCGGTGCTCCTCGAGGGGCTCCGTCGGCTCGAGTACCGGGGCTACGACTCGGCCGGCCTCGCCACGGTCACCGATCGGGGCGTGCGGGTGCACAAGGCCTCCGGGCGGGTCCGGGACCTGGAGGCCCGCCTCCCCCGCCGCCTGGGCGGCCACACCGGAATCGCCCACACCCGCTGGGCGACCCATGGGGCGCCGAGCGACGCCAATGCCCACCCCCACGTCGACGGCTCCGGGCGGATCGCGGTGGTCCACAACGGCATCATCGAGAACGGCGCCGAGCTGCGGGCCAAGCTGGCCGCCGACGGCGTGCACCTGGCGTCGGAGACCGACTCGGAGGTGCTCGCCCACCTGATCGCCCGGTCCGACGCCTCCTCCCTGGAGGGCGCGGTGCGGGCGGCGCTCGGGGAGGTGGCGGGCACCTACGGGCTGGCGGTGGTCGACGCCTCCCGGCCCGACCAGATCGTCGCCGCCCGCAACGGCAGCCCCGTGGTTCTGGGGATCGGCGAGCGTGAGACCTTCGTCGCCTCCGACGTCGCCGCCCTGGTCCGGTTCACCCGCCAGGTGGTCCACCTGGAGGACGGCGAACTGGCGGTCGTCTCCCGGGACGGCTACCGCACCGCGACCCTCGACGAGCAGGTCACCACGCGGTCGCCCACCACCGTCGATGTGGAGGCCGCCCATTACGAGCGCGACGGCCACCCCGACTTCATGCACAAGGAGATCCACGAGCAGCCCGTCACCCTCGACCGGGCCCTCCGGGGGAGGATCGACGACCGCTTCGCCTCGGTCGTGCTGGGCGGGGTGACCCTGGAGCCCCGCCAGCTCCGCCGGATCCGGCGGGTCACCCTGTTGGGGTGCGGGTCCGCCTACTACGCCGGCGAGCTGGGCGCCCTCCTGATCGAGCAGCTGGCCCGGATCCCCGCCGACGCCCAGCCTGCCGGGGAGCTCGGCCAGCGCAACGCCGTCGTCGACCCCGACACCCTGTACCTGGCCATCAGCCAGTCCGGGGAGACCCACGACACCCTGGTCGCCGTCGACGGCCTGCTCCGGCGGGGCGCGCAGGTCCTCGGTGTGGTGAACGTCGTGGGCAGCGCCCTGGCCCGGGCGTGCGGCAGCGGCGTCTACGTCCACGCCGGACCCGAGGTGTCGGTGACCTCGACCAAGACCTTCACCAACACGGTGGCGGTCCTGGCGCTGCTGGGCGTCCACCTGGGCCGGGTCCGGGACCTGTCCCCCGCCGACGGCCGCCGGCTCCTCGACGGGCTGCGCCGGCTGCCCCCGCAGGTGGAGGAGGTCCTTGCCATGGAGGACCAGATCGCCGCCCTCGCCGCCCGACTGGCCGAGGCCTCGAGCCTCCTCTATGTGGGGCGGGGCCGGTGCTGGCCGGTCGCCAGGGAGGGGGCCCAGAAGCTCAAGGAGGTGTCCTACCTCCACGCCGAGGCCTACCCCGCCTCCGAGCTCAAGCACGGGCCCCTGGCCCTGGTCAGCCCGGCCGTGCCCACCGTCGCCCTGCTCCCCAACGACGAGCTGGTCTCCCACAACCTGGCGACCGTGGCCGAGATCCGCACCCGGGGGGGACCGGTACTCGCCCTCACCACCGCTGACCTCGATCCCACCCAGGTGGA
>DASQQH010000043.1:0-3356 GCA_035643555.1 Acidimicrobiales bacterium
TCCCCCTGGAGGACCACCTAGGGGCGGTCCAGGCCGCCGAGGAACGGGCCCTCGCCCAGGCCCGGGCCGCCTTCGACGCCTATCCCGACGACATCGCCTGCTTCATCGCCGAGCCGATCCAGGGGGAGGGGGGCGACAACCACCTGCGCCCCGAGTTCCTGCGGGCGATGCAGGACCTGTGCCACGACCACGACGCCCTCTTCGTCCTGGACGAGGTGCAGACCGGCGTGGGCCTCACGGGCACGGCGTGGGCCTACCAGCAGATGGGCCTTGAGCCCGACGTCGTCGCCTTCGCCAAGAAGGCCCAGGTCGGCGGGGTCATGGCCGGCCGCCGGGTCGACGAGGTGGCAGACAACGTGTTCCGGGTGAGCTCGCGCATCAACTCGACCTGGGGGGGCAACCTGATCGACATGGTCCGCTGCCGCCGGCTGCTCGAGATCATCGAGGCCGAGAAGCTGATCCCCCGGGCGGGCGAGCTGGGGGAGGGCCTGGTGGCGGACCTGCGCCGCCTGACCGTCGACCACCCCGACCTGTTGTCCAATCCCCGGGGCCGGGGGCTCATGTGCGCCGTCGACCTTCCCGACGGGGGGACCCGGGACGAGGTGGTGGCCCGGCTGCGGACCGAGGAGCGGGTGCTCACCCTGGGCTGTGGGCAGCGCTCGCTGCGGTTCCGCCCCAGCCTGGCGGTGACCACCGGGGAGCTGTCCCAGGGGGTGGACGCCCTGGCCCGGGTGGTGGCCCGGATGGCGGCCGAAGGGCGTCGCGGAGGCGGGCATGCGCGGGGCGAGTAGGGACGGCGGGGGCACCGCCTCGCTGGCCTCGGTCATCGGGGGCAAGCACGACCAGCAAGCGCCCGGGGGCACGCTGGTGTCGCGCAACCCGGCCCACCTCGACGACGTGGTCGGCGAGGTGGGCCTCGGGGACGCCGGCACCTTCGCCGAGGCCTGCGGGGCGGCTCGGGCCGCCCAGCCGTCCTGGGCCGAGGTCCCCGCCCCGATCCGGGGCCGGGCCATCGCCCAGGTGGGACGGCTGGTCGAGGCCAACAAGGAGGCCCTGGCCCGCCTGGTCACCAGGGAGATCGGCAAGCCCCTGGTCGAGGCCCGGGGCGAGGTGCAGGAGATCATCGACACCTGCGACGTGTTCCTCTCCGAGGGCCGCCGCCTCTACGGGCACACCGTGCCCTCGGAGATGCCGGACAAGGCGCTGTTCACCTACCGGGAACCCGTGGGGGTGGCGGCGATCATCACCGCCGGCAACTTCCCGGTGGCCGTCCCCTCCTGGTACCTGGCGCCCGCCCTGCTGTGCGGCAACGCCGTGGTGTGGAAGCCGGCCGAGTACGCCGCCGGGGTGGCCACCGCCCTGTTCGAGCTGTTCACCCGGGGAGGCCTCCCGCCGGGGGTCCTCAACCTGGTCCTGGCCGACGGCGAGGCCACCTTCTTCGGCCTGGGCCAGGCCCTCGAGGCCGGCCTGGTGGACAAGGTGGGCTTCACCGGGTCCTCCACCGTCGGCTCCCGCATCGGGGAGCTCTGCGGGCGCCACCTCCAGTCCCCCTGCCTGGAGCTGGGGGGCAAGAACCCCATGGTGGTCATGGCCGACGCCGACCTGGACCTGGCGGTCGAGGGGGCCTGCTTCTCGGGGTTCGGGACCGCCGGCCAGCGGTGCACCTCCCTCGGCACCCTCATCGTGGAGGAGGCGGTCCACGACGAGGTCGTCGACCGCCTGGCCGCCAGGGTGGGCGCCGCCCCCGTCGGCGACCCCACCGAGGACGTGCTGTACGGGCCCATGCTGGAGGAGGCCTTCGCCCGGCGGTTCTGCGAGGACCACCTGGGCCTGGTGGCCCCCCACCACCGGGTCCTGGGCTCGACGGGGGTGGGCCGGATCACCGGGCCGGACGGGGACAACCCCCGGGCCGGGTTCGTCGGGGACCCCGAGGCCGGGCTGTACTGCCACCCGAGCCTGGTCGACGGGGTGGCCCTCGGCGACGACCTCCTGGTGACCGAGACCTTCGGTCCCCTGGTGGGAGTCGCCTCATGCACGGACCTGGACCAGGCCCTGGCCCTCGCCAGGGCCTCTGGCTACGGGCTCTCGGCCTCGATCTACACGTCCTCGCCCGCCGCCGCCTTCCACTTCCGCCGGGGGGTCGGCGCCGGGATGGTGAGCATCAACAACTCGACCTCGGGGGCCGAGGCCCACCTGCCCTTCGGGGGCAACGGCAGGTCCGGCAACGGCAGCCGGCTGTCGGGGGTGTGGGTCCTGGACCAGTTCACCCGGTGGCAGTCGGTCAACTGGGACTACTCGGGGCACCTGCAGCGGGCCCAGATGGACGTGGGGGAGCTGGTCGCCGACCCGGACTGGCGGCTCTGACGCCCGGGCGGCCGGCTCAGGCGCCCTGCAGGGCCGGGGTGGGACCGACGGGGGACCGCGCCTCGGCCAGATAGTTGTCGAGGTCGAAGCGCCGGGTGCGCCGGCGGAACTCGAAGGTGAACCCCGGCCACATGGTCGAATTGGTGCCGTTGGCGTCCAGGTACCAGCTGGCGCAGCCGCTGTTCCACACGCTGCGGCCCAGCCGTCGCTGCACCCGGGCCTGCCAGGCCGCCTGGGCCGCCGGGCGCACCTCGAGGGTGGCCAGGGCCCGGGAGCGCATCGCCGCCAGGGCGCCGAGGACGTAGCGGAACTGGGACTCCAGCATGTAGATGATCGAGCTGTGCCCCAGGTTGGTGTTCGGGCCGTACAAGAGGAACAGGTTGGGGAAGCCGGCCACGGTGGTGCCCAGGTGGGCCTGGGGGCTGCCCCCCCACACCTCGGCCAGGGGCCGGCCGTCACGCCCGACCACCCGGTGGGAGATGGGCAGGTCGGTGGCGGCGAACCCGGTGGCGAAGATGATGACGTCGACCTCGCGGCGCGCGCCCTCGGTGAGCACCGCCCCGCGGTCCACCCCTCCGATGGGCTCGGGGACCAGCTCCACGTTGGGCCGGCACAGCATCGGGTACCACTCGTTGGACAACAGGATGCGCTTGCAGCCGATCGGGTAGTGGGGGGTGACCCGGGCCCGGAGATCGGGATCGGGCACCTGGCGTCGCAGCAGCGCCGCCGCCGTGGCCTCCTGGAGCCTGAGCAGCCGGGGATCGCGGATCATCCCCGGGACCAGGCCCTCGTGCAGGGTGTAGATGCCGGCGCGGACCAGGCGCTGCAGGCCGGGCAGGGTGGCGTAGGCCCGGCGGAGCGGCCGACCCACGGACCGGTCCGGGTGGGGGAGGATCCAGGGAGGGGTCCGCTGGAACACCGACAGCCGGGCCACCTGGGGCTGGAGGCGGGGCCCGATCTGGATGGTCGACGCGCCGGTGCCGACCAGGGCC
>DASQQH010000044.1:0-7072 GCA_035643555.1 Acidimicrobiales bacterium
CCCGGTTGACCGGGTCGAGCACCGCCCCCCCGGCGACGCCGACGACGGTGGGGCCCTGACGCTGCACGGCGTCGGCGAGCACGGCCGCTTCCTCGGCCCGGAAGGCGGCCTCGCCCCGGGAGGCGAAGATCTCTGGGACCGTCTGGCCGGTCTCCTCCTGGACCTGCTGGTCGCTGTCCCGGTACGGCCAGCCGAGGCGCCCGGCCAGGAGGTGGCCCACGGTGGTCTTGCCCGAGCCCATCATGCCCACCAGCAACACGTGGTCGGTCACGGCGCCGCCTCGGGGGGCGCCGCCCCGGCCGCCGAGGGGGCCTCGCCCAGGGCGGCGAGGTAGGCGCGGTGGTTGCGGAGCACCTCGGCCAGGGAGTCGCCCCCCAGCTTGCGCAGGGCCTCCCCGGCGAGCACCAGGGCCACCATCGTCTCGGCCACCACGCCCATGGCCGGCACGGTGGTGACGTCGGTGCGCTCCTTGAACGACACCGTCTCCTCCTTGGTGGCCACGTCCACGGTCCCAAGCACCGGGCGGTTGAGGGTGGCCAGGGGCTTCATGAAGGCCCGGGCGGACAGCAGGGACCCGGTGGAGATCCCCCCCTCCACCCCCCCGGCCCTGGCGGTCAGGCGCACGTAGGCGCCGGCCTCCCGGTCCCAGGTGATGGCGTCGTGGGCCTCCGAGCCCCGCCGGGCGGCCACGCCCGCCCCCTCCCCCAGCTCGACCGCCTTCACCGCCTGGATGCTCATGAGGGCCTGGGCCAGGAGGCCGTCGAGCTTGCGGTCCCAGTGGACGTGGCTGCCGAGGCCCACCGGCACCCCGTAGGCCAGCACCTCTGCCACCCCGCCCAGGGAGTCCCCCGCCTTGGCCGCCTCCTTGACCTCGGCCACCATGGCCTCCTCCAGGTCCGGGTCGAAGCAGCGCACCGGCGAGGCGTCGACCGTCCCCAGGTCCCCCGGGCCGGGACGGGGGCCCTGGTAGTCGACGGGACCCTCGCCGTCGCCCCCGGGCGCCGACACCTGCCCCAGGGCCACCACGTGGGAGACCACCGCCACCCCCAGGTGGGACAGGAGGGCCTTGGCGCAGGTCCCGGCGGCGACCCGGGCCGCGGTCTCCCGGGCCGAGGCCCGCTCCAGGACGTCCCGGGCGTCGTCGAAGCCGTACTTCTGCATCCCGGCCAGGTCGGCATGCCCCGGGCGGGGCTGGGTGAGGACCTTGCCCGGCCGGCCGGGGTCCGGGGACATCTCCTCGACCCACTTGGGCCACTCGGTGTTGGCGATCTCGATGGCCACCGGGGAGCCGAGGGTGCGCCCGTGGCGCACCCCGCCGAGGAGGGTGACCTCGTCGGCCTCGAAGCGCATGCGCGGTCCCCGCCCGTAGCCGAGGCGGCGCCGGGCCAGCTCCCCCTGGACCTCCCCCACGGTGAGGGGCAGGCCGGCGGGCAGGCCCTCCACGATCACCACCAGGGCCTTGCCGTGGGACTCGCCGGCCGTGAGGAACCGCAACACCGCGGGGAATCTACCGTCCCGCCGCGCGCGCCCCGCGCCGCTACGGTGACCCCGACCGCCCATGCCCACCCCGGAGGTCCCGGTGCGCAGCTCCCACGTCCAGTTCATGGCCGACACCCTCCGCGTGGCCCTCCTGGACGCCGCCCGCCAGGCAGCGCCCCCCGAGGGGGACCAGACCGAGGGGCCGGCCGGCGCCTTCACCCGGGCGGCGGAGGCCCTGGAGGCCACCCGGGACCAGCGCCCGGCGGGAGAGGCGCCGGTCCTCCTCCCCCCGGTGGGCGCCACGGCCGAGCAGGACCTCACCGTGGGCCCCGAGGACACCGCGGCGGCCATGGGCCACCCTGACCCCGCCGTGGCCGTGCTGGGCACCCCTCGCCTGGCCCTGTGGTTCGAGATGGCCTCCTCCGCCCATCTGCCGCCCCTGCCCGAGGGCATGACCCATGTGGGCACCGGCGTCCTGGTCCACCACCTGGGCCGGGCGGCGGTGGGCGAGGAGGTCAGGGTGACCGCCCGCCTGGAGGAGGCCCGGGGGCGCCGGGTGCTGTTCTCCTGTGGGGCCTGGGCCGGGGAGCGCCTGGTGGCCCTGGGCGCCCACCACCGCATCCTGGTGACCGCCGCCCCGCCGGGCTGAGGGGCTAGCGGGCCACCGGGACGTCCACCAGGGAGCCGTACTCGGTCCAGGAGCCGTCGTAGTTCGCCACCGTGGGAAAGCCCAGCAGCTCCCGGAGGACGAACCAGGTGTGGGCGCTGCGCTCCCCGATCCGGCAGTAGGCCACCACGTCCTTGTCGGGGGTGATGCCATGGTCGGCGTAGAGCCGGCGCAGCTCCTCGGGCGGGAGGAAGGCACCCGTGTCGGGATCGACGGCCTTGCTCCAGGGGATGTTCGTGGCCCCAGGGATGTGACCGGGGACCATTGCCGACTCCCCCGGCAGGTGCTCGGGGGCGAGCAGGTCACCGGCGTACTCCCCCGGGGAGCGCACGTCGACCAGGGCCGTGCCGGCAGGCGCCCCCACGTGGGTGGCCAGAACGTCGTCCCGGCGGGCGCGGATGGCAGCGTCGGGCTCCCCGGCCCGGTAGCCCGAGGTGGGGGTGACCTCCGTCTTCTCGGAGGTCATGGGGCGGTGCTGCATCTCCCAGCGCTTGCGGCCCCCGTCCATGAGGCTCACCCTGGCGTGGCCGTAGATCTTGAAGTACCAGTAGGCGTAGGCGGCGAACCAGTTGTTGGAGCCGCCGTAGAGGACGACGTGGGTGTCGTTGGTGATGCCCCGGGCGTCCATGAGCGCCTCGAACCCCCTGGGCCCCAGGTACGTCCGCCGCCGGGGGTCCTGGAGGTCGCCCCGCCAGTCGAAGGCCACCGCGCCGGGGATGTGGCTCGCCTCGTAGGCCGTGGCGTCCTCGTCCACCTCGACGACGGCCACGCCCGGATCGTCGAGGTGGTCGGCCACCCACTCGGTGGTGACCAGGGCGTCGGGGTTGGCGGCCATGTCGATGTCCTCCTGTGATGGTCGGTCCCCGTGACCGGGGCGCGGTGATCGCCGCACCCTTCTACTGGAGAATTCCTGACTGATCAAGTCAACTTTCGGGGCCGTGGCCCGGCCGGTCGGCTCCCCTCCCCCGCTCCCGAGGCGTCCCGGGCCCGGGGGGCCAGGACGTAGGCTCGGCCGGGCCCCCGTGGCCCGCGCCGGGTCGGTCGGGCCTCGGGTGGCCGGTGCCGAGGCGAAGGGAGGCCGTGGTGGCAGCTGGTGGGCGGACCGTCCGGGAGGCCACCTACGCCCTGCTGGGTGAGGTGGGGATGACCACCATCTTCGGGAACCCCGGGTCCACCGAGCTGCGCCTGTTCCGGGACTGGCCGGGTGACTTCTCCTACGTGCTCGGCCTCCAGGAGGCCACGGTGGTGGCCATGGCCGACGGCTTCGCCCGCGCCCGGCGGGACGCCGCCCTGGTCAACCTGCACTCCGCCGCCGGGCTGGGCCACGGCCTGGGGAGCCTGTTCACCGCCTACCGCAACCAGACCCCCCTCGTTGTGACCGCCGGCCAGCAGACCCGGGCCATGCTGGCCACCGAGCCCTTCCTCTTCGCCCGGGACGCACCCGAGTTCCCCCGCCCGTACGTCAAGTGGAGCACCGAGCCGCCCCGGGCGGCCGACGTGCCCGCGGCCCTGGCCCGCGCCTACTGGACGGCGATGGAACCCCCCCGGGGCCCCACCTTCGTCTCGATCCCCGAGGACGACTGGGACGCCCCCGCCGGCGACCCCGTGGGCGACCACGCCGTGCGGTCCGGCTTCGTGGCCGACGGGGCCGCCCTCGAGGAGGTGGCGGGCGCCCTCGCCACCAGCACCCGGCCCGCCCTGGTGGTCGGGGCCGGGGTCGACGAGGAGGGGGCCTGGGACGAGGTGGTGGCCCTGGCCGAGCGCCTCCGGGCCAGGGTGTGGGCCAACCCCCTGGCGTCCCGGGCAGGGTTCCCCGAGGACCATCAGGCCTTCGCCGGCTTCCTCGTCCCCCACCGGAGACAGCTCGCCGACCAGCTGGCGCCCCATGACGTGGTGGTGGTGCTCGGGGGACCGGTCTTCCCCTACCACGTCCACGCCGAGGGCCCCTTCCTGGCCGCGGGGACCCGGCTGTTCCACCTCGACGACGACCCCGAGGCCGCCGCCTACGCCCCGGTGGGCACGAGCGTGCTCACCACGCTGCGCCCGGCGGTGGCCGCCCTGGTCGACCTCCTCCCCGACGCCGAGCGTCCCCTGCCCCCGCCCCGGACCCGGCCGGCCCCCCCAGCGGTCGCCGACCCCATCCGGGCCGAGGCGGTCATGGCCGCCCTGGCGTCGCTCCTCCCCGACGGTGCGGTGGTCGTGGAGGAGGCCCCCTCCCACCGCAACGCCCTGCACGACCACCTCCCCATCCGCTGGAGCGGCGGCTTCTACACCACGGCCAGCGGCGGGCTCGGCTGGTCACTCCCCGCCGCGGTCGGTGTGGCCCTGGCCCAACCCGACCGCCGGGTGGTCGCCCTGCTCGGCGACGGCGCCACGCTCTACTCGGTCCAGGCCCTGTGGACCGCGGCCCAGTGGGGGCTCCCGGTCACCGCCGTGGTCCTGCGCAACGGCGCCTACGAGGCCATGCTGGCCCTGGGCGGGGCCATGGGGGTGCCCGAGCCTCCCGGGGTGGCCCTGCCAGAGGTGGACTTTCCCGCCCTGGCCCGGGGCTTCGGCTGCCAGTCCCTCCAGGTGGGCGCCGCGGCCGAGCTGCAAGACACCCTGGCCAAGGCCCTGGCCGCCGACCAGCCGGTGGTGGTCGACGTGCCCGTGGCCCTCTCCGGGCGGGCGTTGTACTGACGACGACCCACATCCCCAGCCGATCCCGTGGGCCATCAGATGAAGATCACCAAACATCGCCCTCCACCGGCTTCGGCTGCCCCTGGAACCACCCTCCGCCGCCGCCTGGGATCCCGTGCCCCGGACCCACGTCGACGCCACGGTGGCCCGGGTGGAAACCGACGCGGGGTCATGGACCACGCTTCGGGCGTTGGATGAGCGGCTTCGAGGGCTTCGAGCACCTCTTTGGGGGGGCCGCTCGAGGTCGCCCACCATGTCAGGACCCTCGAGACCGTTTCTCGCCATGCGGGCCGGCACTGGTTCCTGGAGGCGGTCCTGTGGGACACCGGCGCGGCCACCCGCCAGCTTCGGCCAGCTCAAGGCTCCTGGACCCCGGTGTGACCTCGCCGGGGCTGGCCGGTGAGCGCCCTTGCCACAGGCCATCCGGGCGAGATGCGGACGGCTGATCCGGCCGGTGAGGCCGCGGCGTGTGCGGGTTCACAGACAGGAGGGGGGCTACGCCTTGAGGGGGCCCATCCCGGTGTGAGGGGCATGGGGTCACGCGTCCCCAGCCAGCTCCTGCAGTCGGCGGATGGCAGCCTCCAACTCGGGCAGATCCTGGGCGACCGTCGCGCTCACGATCGCGCGTGAGGTGTCGAAGTACCGGTGCGCGAGGTGATCGCGCATTCCGGCGATCTGCGACCAGGGGAGATTCGGCTCCCGATCCAACAGGCTGGCCGGCAATCCCTTCGCTGCCTCACCGATCTCGATCAGCCGGACTCTCACCGCGTCGAACACGAGACCATCGGCAAGGCTGCCCCGTTGGAGATGCACCTGGATGGCCGTGATCGCCGCGAGGATGTCCTCCAGTCGTTGCAGATCACGACGGCTCACAGGGCCCGCGCATCGGCAAGCACGCCGGGACCGACGCCCTCTTTGAGATCTCCCGCCGGAACGAGGTCGACTCGAGCGCCGAGGAGGGCCTCGAGCTCGCCTTGGCAGCGACCGAGTTCCACCAGCCCGACGCCCGGGCCCACGTCCACGAGGAGGTCGATGTCGCTGTCAGGTCCCTCTTCGCCGCGGACGACGCTGCCGAAGACCCGCACGTTGGTGACCCCGTGGGCGGCGGCGATCTCCTGGATGTGGCGGCCGTGTTGGGTGAGACGGTCCCAGGGAGACTCACGAGGCGATGGTCGTCGAGGCACCAGGCGCAGATCGAGGCTGAAGCCGGTTGCGGCGACCAGGCGCTCAAGCGTCGGCACGGACGGCTGGCGGGCACCGGACTCGTAGGCGCTCACCACACTCTGGGTCACTCCCGCCTGGCGAGCCAACTCGACCTGCGACAGTCCCGCTCGTCGCCGAGCGTCACGCAGGATCGATCCCGGAGCAACCATGACCGACACTATAGCGGTTCGTCGATACCTGTGCTGCTCTCCTGCAGCCGCACAGGTCAGCTGGCGATCGAACCGAAGCGGCGTTTCCTGCGCACCCACGGCCCGGCCAGGCACAGCCGCCGGCGACCGGACCACGCCACGGCGAGGTGGTACCCCGTCATCCACAGGGTTGGCTGACCAGCCTGTCGGCGCCGGGGTTGTCGATGGGGGCCCCATTCCCCTCACCCTCGGGGTCGACGACGCCGGCAAGGTGCACCAGAGCTTCCTCGCCCCCCACGGCCAGATCGTGGCCCGGGACGGACGCACTGCCATTGCCTTCCCAGCTTCACCGTGCTCCGGGACACGAACCGCCGGGTCACGACGCTGTGGCACGATCACCCGCTGTTCTGCCGTTGCCGGGTCAGCGCCACCATCGCCACCGGCGCGGGGACCATGACCGCCGTGAGCGCCACCCTCTGGGTCGTTCCCATCCCCTACATCGTCATCGGCCTGGGGCTCCTGGTCCCCCTGGGTGTCCTGGGGTGGTTCCTCTGACCCGCTCCCGCAAACGCCGGACGGCCGAGGTGCCCCAGGCCCGCCAGGCGGGCTACCGCCTGGGTCGAGCCGACCAGCCCCCCACCTGAGCCCCGCCGATCCGGTCGGTGTCGCCGGTGGAGGTCGTGCCGGTGGCGCCACCGTGGGCCGCCGTTGTGAAGGACGAGCCAGCGCCAGGGGAAGCCGGATGATCCTGTCACCCGGCCGGCGAGGCCACCGCCGCCACCCCCGTCGACCTCCGGGGTGCCACTGAGCCACCCGCCACGGGGAACCTCGGCGCTGGTCTCCGATGTCTGCAGATGCGCAGGTCGCCGGACCCGTCTCCAGGGTGGAAGGCAGG
>DASQQH010000045.1:0-8734 GCA_035643555.1 Acidimicrobiales bacterium
TAGCGCACCCCGGGCGAGCGATCGAGGCTCCCGAGGACCTCCGCCGCCCCGGCCATCGACGGCACCACCCGGGGGGACACGAAGGCAACGGCCTCCACGTCGGCGACACCTGCGGCGACAAGCGCCTTCACCAGGGACACCCGGGACGCCGCCGGCATCGGTGCCTCGACCTGGAGGCCGTCCCGAGGCCCAACCTCCCGGATGGCGACCCGGTCGGTCGACCCGCCGCCCTCGGGTCCCCCCGCCGGGGGCGGCGGGCTCCCTGGTGCCGGGCGGGGGGCACTCATACCGGTGGGACCCCGTGGTGACGCTCGGAGAAGCGGCGGTCCTTGGCGGTGGCGAGGGCCAGCCTGCCGACCACCTCCTCGCGCAGCTCCTCGGGGGGCACGATGGCGTCGATCACCAGATCCGACGCCAGCCGGAGGAGGTCCACGTCGGCCTCGTACGCCGTCCTGCGCTCGGCCACGTAGGCCTGGCGCTCGCCCTCGTCCTCGATCTCGGCGATCTTGTTGGCGTACACCGCGTTGACTGCCGCCTCGGGGCCCATCACCGCGATCTTGGCCGATGGGAGGGCGATGCAGGCGTCGGGCTCGAACGCCGGTCCGGCCATGGCGTAGAGGCCCGCGCCGTAGGCCTTGCGCACGATGACCGACACCTTGGCCACGGTGGCCTCCGAGACGGCGGTGATCATCTTGGCCCCGTGCCTGATGATGCCCTCCCGCTCCACCTGGGTCCCGATCATGAAACCGGGCACGTCGGCCAGGAAGAGGAGGGGGACGTTGAAGGCGTCGGCGCACCAGATGAACCTCGCCGCCTTGTCGGCCGAGTCGACGAAGAGCACCCCCCCCTTGGCGGCCGGGTTGTTGGCCACCACCGCGACCGGGTGGCCCTCCAGCCGCGCCCACCCCACGATCAGCTCCGGGGCGAAGTCCGGCTTGATCTCGAAGAACGACCCGCCATCCACCAGCCCGTCGATCAGGCTGTGCATGTCGTAGCCGGCGCGCTCGGAGGTGGGCACCGTCTGTGCGTCGAGCATGCCGCTCGGTGGCTCCGGCGCGTCCAGGGGAGGCGGGTCCCGCCAGCATCCCGGGAGGTAGGAGAAGTAGTGACGGGCCGCGTCGAGGGCCGTCGAGTCGTCGGGGACGACGTTGTCCCCGCAGCCCGAGACCGTGGCGTGCATCCGGGCGCCGCCCATCTCCTCCAGGGTTGTCCGCTCCCCGATGACCATCTCGGCCATCCGCGGGGAGCCGAGGTACATCGAGGCATTCCCCTCGACCATGAAGACCACGTCGCAGAAGGCGGGGATGTAGGCGCCTCCCGCCGCCGAGGGTCCGAACAGACAACAGATCTGGGGAACCTTGCCCGACAGGCGCACCTGGTTGTGGAAGATCCGACCTGCCCCCCGGCGCCCCGGGAACAGTTCGACCTGGTCGGTGATCCGGGCCCCGGCCGAATCCACCAGCCAGAAGACCGGCAGCTCGTGGTGGAGGGCGTACTCGGTCAGGCGCACGATCTTCTCCACCGTGCGGGCGCCCCACGAACCGGCCTTGACCGTGGGATCGTTGGCCATCACGCACACGGGGCGCCCCTCGACGGTGCCCCGACCCGTGACGACCCCGTCACCGGGGAGACCGGGCCGCAGGGCGTTCGCCAGCAGGCCGTCCTCGATCAGGGAGCCCTCGTCGAGCAGGAGCGCGAGGCGCTGTCGCACACCGAGCTTGCCCTGCCGGGCCAGCTTGGCCGCCGCGGCCGGCTCTGCGCCGTTCCCCTCGCGGGCAGCCGCGATCGCCGAGCCCAGCTCACCCCGCCTTCGGTCCTGGTCACCGGCCTCCCCGGACGCCGCCGGCGCCGCCTGCCCGCCGGCCGGTTCGCCCCCGCCGTCCTCCTCCACCGCCTCGTCGGGAGGCGCGTCGGGCACCGCGGAGCGGGCCGGGTCGCCGGCCGTCACGTTCGGCGGATGGCCAGGATGGCCACGTCGTCATTCAAGGGCTCGGACGCGAACTCCTGGGCCGCACCGAGCAGCGACTTGCACAGGGCGGTCAGGTCCCCCGCCGACTCCCGCCTCACGACCTGTGCGATCCGGCCCTCCCCGAACAGGGCCTCCCCCGAGCGCGCCTCGGCCAGCCCGTCGGTGTAGAGCAGCAGCACGTCGCCGGCGATGAGGGCGACCTCCCGGCTGAAGTAGGTCCCCTTGGGGTCGAGGGCCAGGAGCGGTCCCGTGGCCCGCAGAGGACGGACCTCCCCGTCGTGCCACAGCCACGCCGGCGGGTGGCCGGCGGAGGCGTACCGAAGGGTCCCTGCCAGCTGGTCGAAGACCACCGCACACAGGGATACCAGCTCCTCACCCTGGTTCTGCGCGGACATCACCGCGTTGAGCTCCTCGACGGCCTGGGCCGGATCACGGTACCGGCGCAACAGCACCCGCAACAGGTACTTGACCTGGAAGGCGGTGATGGAGGCCTCGATCCCGTGGCCGGTCACGTCACCGATCGCCGCCGCCCACCTGGTGGGCACGATCGAGGACACGTCGTAGAAGTCGCCCGCCATGGCCCCCGTGCCCGGCTGGTAGGCCTGGCCCACCTGGAAGCCCTCCATGTCCGGGAGGGCAGCCGGGGCGAGGCGGGCGGACCACCGGACCGGCGCCAGCTCCTGTTGGGCGAGGACCTCCTCCGCCCGTCGCTCCAGGAGGGCCCGGCTCTGGGCCAACCGCGCGGAGTCCTGGAACCATCGACCCGAGCGGAGGGTGGCCACCACGCCCACGGCCAGCAGCAGCAACGGCGCGGTGTAGAGCTGGCCCCCCCAGGCCGCCTCGGCCCCGGCGACGACGACGAGGCAGAGGTACAACAGCGCGGTGTGGGTGTCCTTCACGTAGGACGCGTGGACCAGGGCGAGGGACTCGTCCCTGCCCTCCCCTTCGCCCCCGTCCCGTTGCAGCCGGCGGTACATCCGGTAGAGGCGCCGGCTGGAACGACCCCACACCAGCGCGGCGATGGCGCAGCCCAGCGCGACCACGCCCAGCAGCGGCTGGAGCACCACGGCCGCGCTCATTGGCGCTTCCCCCGCCCCGCGGCCCCGCCCTGGCCGCTGTGCCGCCGCCCGCGAGGAGGGCCCTCCGAGCGGCGCCGGACGCGGAGCTTGACGGCCGTGGGACCGAGGGCGAAGTGCTCCCGGATGCGCCGCTCGAGATAGCGCAGGTAGTCGGGCGGCAGACGGCGGTCGGTGAACAGGGTGAAGGTCGGGGGGTCGGTGGCGCCCTGGACCGCGTACAGGACGCGGGCCTGGGGCGCCGGATGGGCCCGCTGGGCCGCCTCTATCACCTGGTTGAGCTCACGGGTGGGCACCCGGCGCCCGTAGGCCTGGATGGCCTGGGAGAGCGCGGGGACCAGCTTGTGCACACCCCGGCCGGTCAGGGCGCTGATCGGCAGCACCGGGGCGTAGGCCAGGAAGCCGAGACGGTCACCCACGTCGGCCTTGACCGCCCACCGGCCGTCGGCGTCCAGGAGCTCCCACTTGTTGAGCACGATGACCACCGGGCTCCCGGCCGCATCCACGCGCTCGGCCAGGCGCTGGTCCTGGTGGGTAACACCCTCGGTGGCATCGATGACCAGCAGGGCCACGTCCGCCCGGTCGACGGCCTGGAGGGCGCGTACCAGCGAGTAGTACTCCGAGCCCTGCTGGAACTTGGACCGCCGCCGCATCCCGGCGGTGTCCACGAACCGGATCGTCCCCGCCTCGGTGGTCACCTCTGTGTCGATCGCGTCCCGGGTGGTGCCGGGCTGGTCGTGGATGACGGCCCGATCGTCGCCCACCAGCCGGTTGAAGAGGGTCGACTTCCCCACGTTCGGCCGACCCACCACCGCCACCGCGGGCACCCGATCGGCGACGGGCTCCCCGGGGTCCCTCCCCTCGACCGGGTGAGACACCCCGCCGGGCTCCCCGGAGGACGACACCGGCGGGGCCTCGGGCGCCGAGGAGGGGAGAGCCCCCACCACCTCGTCCAGCAGCTCCCCTGCCCCGCGGCCATGGAGGGCGCTGACCAGCGCCGGCGTACCGAGGCCCAGGCGGACGAGCTGCCAGGCCTCGGCCTCCTGGGCGAGGGAGTCCACCTTGTTGGCCACCACGACCGCGGGGACCCGGGAACGGCGGACCGTGGCCGCCACCTCCTGGTCGTCGTCGGTGATGCCCACCACCCCGTCGACCACCACCAGGATCAGGTCGGCCTCCGCCACCGCCCGCTCGGCCTGCAGGCGGACCTGGGCCTCCAAGGAGCCGTCCCCCGGGGAGCTCCCGGCCAGCCACCCACCGGTGTCGACCAGCCAGAAGTCCCGGCCGTTCCACTCCACCGCC
Organism: Acidimicrobiales bacterium; assembly: GCA_035643555.1. GTDB lineage: Bacteria > Actinomycetota > Acidimicrobiia > Acidimicrobiales > JAJPHD01 > DASQQH01. The sequence goes on from DASQQH010000045.1 coordinate 4,348, forward strand.
ACCTGGTTCCGGTCGCGGGTGACCCCTGGGCGCTCCTCGACGACGGCGACCCGCCGTCCGGCCAGCCGGTTCACGAGGGACGACTTGCCCACATTGGGCCGGCCCACCACCGCCACCACCGGGCGCGACGCCGCCCGGGGCCGAGTCCCCTCGGCGGGCGCGTCGGCATCGACGACCGCCGGGGAGCCGGGAGGGTGGGGATCGGTGTCCCGCCGGGTCGTGCTCGGGGTCGGGGTCATACGACGCTCGGCTTGTGGGCAGGACCGCCGCCCGGCCTTGAGATCCGCACCGGGGTCCTCGCTCCCTCGAGGGCCCGGCGCAGAGAGAGTCCGTCTGCGGGCACCACGTCCACGGGCCGGGGCAGGTCGGCCGGGGTGAGCCCGTCCAGAAACTTCCCGTTCGACAGGCAGGCGTCCGGCAGGAGGTAGCGGTGCCCCACCGGTTCGGCATCGAGGGCGCGGGCCAGGTCGGCGCCCACCAGGAGGCCGGCGACGGCGATGTTCCCACCGAAGAACTCATTGGCCACGGTCACCAGCCGCACGTCGCTGCGTCCGAGGCCCGCAACCAGGGGACCCAGCACCGCCGCCCCGTACTCGCCGGTCACGATGGCCACCGGCCCGCTGCCCGACCCGCCGTCGGAGGGGCCGGCGGTGGCGGCCCGCCCGGGGGCCGTTCGGTCGCCCCGGTAGCCCCAGGCGGGGGCGCCGTCCACCCAGGAGAAGAAGCCCGCTCGGGCCCCCCAGGCGGCCCGGGCATCGCCGGCGAAGGCCGCCTCGAAGGCAGTGGCCATCCCCACGCCGTTCTCGTGCTGGGGGAACCCCTCGTAGGCGAGGGCCCCGGGAAACGGCCGCCCGGCCAGCAGGTAGTACTCGTCGGCCGCGAACACCAGGCGGCGTCCCAACACCGCCCGATACACCTCCTGCCACTCCCCGACGACGTCGAGCACGGCCGCGGCCTCCTCGACGGTGTGCGACCGCATGGCGCCCTCGGTGGAGTACCGGCTGACCCCCAGGGGCACCACCCCGGCGGTTGCCAGCTCGGGGTACTCGTCGAGGATGCCGACCAGGGTTTCCTCCAACACGGGGCCGTCGTTGATCCCCGGGCACACCACGACCTGACCGTGCACCTCGATGCCGGCATCCAGCAGCGCCCGCAGCCAGCGCAGGCTGGTGGCACCGCGCCGGTTGCGCAGCAGGCGGGCCCGGACCTCGGGGTCGGTGGCGTGGATGCTGACGAACAGCGGGGACAGCCCCTCGTTCACCACCCGCTCCAGATCGGCCTCGGTGAACCGGGTCAGGGTGGTGAAGTTCCCGTAGAGGAACGACAGCCGGTAGTCGTCGTCCTTCTGGTAGAGGCTCCGCCGCATGCCCCGGGGAAGCTGGTGGATGAAACAGAACTCGCAATGGTTGTCGCAGGTGCGAACCCGGTCGAAGAGGGCCGCGGACACCTCGGCGCCGAGGGGCTCCCCGGCCTCCTTGACGACGCGCGCGGCTATCTCGAGACCGCCACGGCGGAGCTCCAGCTCCACCTCGGGGCCGTCGGTGAGCACCTGGTACTGGATGACGTCACGGGGTACCTGGCCGTCCAGGGCGACGATCTCGTCACCGGGCGCGACACCGGCCCGGGCGGCTGGTGTCCCATCACCCACGGCCACCACCCGAGGCAGCGACATGGCTCTCAGGATACGCCCCGGCCGCCATCCCGCCTCGCGCCCCATGGTTGCTGGCGCTGCCTGGCGACCCACCGACGCCCCGGCGGCCGGTAGCCTGGCTCACCGTGGATGTCGAACGGGTGGTGCTGGCCAGGCCCCGCGGGTTCTGCGCCGGCGTGGAGATGGCCATAAAGGCGCTGGCCTGGATGTGCCGGCTCTTCGAGCCGCCGGTCTACTGCTACCACGAGATCGTCCACAACCGGCTGGTGGTGGATCGCTTCGCGGAGTTGGGCGTGGTCTTCGTCGACGACGTCGCCGAGGTCCCCCCCGGCGCCCCGCTGATGCTGTCCGCCCACGGCTCTGCGCCCGAGGTGGTGGCCGCGGCCCGTGAACGGGCCAGTGTCGTCGTCAACGCCGTCTGCCCCCTCGTCACGAAGGTCCACCACGAGATGAAGGTCCGGGCCAACAAGGGCTACACGGTGATCTACGTGGGGCATGCCGGCCACGAGGAGGCCATCGGCACCATGGCCGTGGCCCCGGGGTCCGCCCGCCTGGTGGAGAACGAGCAGGAGGTCGACTCCCTCGAGGACCTCTCGGGGGAGGTGGCCCTGCTGGCCCAGACCACGCTCAGTGCCGACGACTGGGGCGGGGTCATGGCCCGGGCCAAGGAACGGTATCCCGACCTGTGGATGCCGGGCCGCAGCGACCTGTGTTTCGCCACCACCAACCGCCAGGGGGCCCTGCGGGCCATCGCCGACGAGGTCGACGCGGTGGTGGTCATCGGCTCGGCCAACTCGTCCAACACCGTGGCGCTGGAGAAGGTGGCCGGGACCGCGGGCTGTTCCCGGGTCCTGCGGGTCAATGCCGCCAGCGAGCTCCCCGACGACCTCGCCGGCGTGGTCGGGGTGACCGCCGGCGCCTCGGCGCCCGAAGAGCTGGTCCGGGACGTCCTGGCGCGCCTGGCGCCCCGCCAGGGGATCGCCGAGGTCCACGTGACCGACGAGGACGAGTACTTCCCGCCGCCCCGGGAGCTCCGGGACCTGCTCCGCGCGGTCGCCACGGGGGTCGGCGCGGCCGTGGGGGCGCCCCCCGACCCGGCCAAGCCCCTCGCCGACGACCGGGAGATGGCGGCCAGCGACGCCCTGGACGCCCTGGCCTCCTGACCCTCGCAGAGCCGTGGAAGCCCCCGGCCACTAGGCTGGGGGATGCACGGGAGCCTGGTAGGACCAGGCTGAGAGGGTGGGCTGACGAGCTCCCGACCGTCTGCACCTGATCCGGGTAATGCCGGCGCAGGAAGCGCACCGTCGGCCCCGCTCTTCCCCGGTCGTACCGAGGGAGTGCCGATGACCAACGGAACGAGCCAGACGACCAGCCCCGACGTGGTGGTCGTGGGGGGCGGTGTGATCGGCCTGGCCACCGCGTGGAAGACGGCCAAACGGGGGGTGGCCGTCACGGTGGTGGACCCCGCCCCTGGGACGGGGGCGACGTGGGCGGCTGCGGGGATGCTGGCCCCGGTCACCGAGGCCCACTACGGCGAAGAGGATCTGCTGCGGTTGGATCTGGCCGCGGCCCGGGACTGGCCGGCTTTCGCCCGCGAGCTCGAGGAGGACACCGGGGTCGAGGTTGGCTACCGCGACTGCGGCACCTTGGCGGTCGCCGCCGACGGTGGTGACCGGGCGGTCCTCGAGGAGCTCTACCGCTACCAGCGCTCTCTCGGCCTCGAGGCAGCGTGGGTGACCAGCCGACAGGCCCGGGAGCGGGAGCCCCTGGTCGCCCCGGGCATCCGGGGGGGGCTGGTGGCCCTGGGCGATCACCAGGTGCACAACCGCCGGCTGGTGGAGGCGCTCCGGGTGGCAACCGCCAGGGCCGGGGTGGACCACGTGACGGCCAGGGTGGCCGAGGTGTCGGTGGTCGGGGATCGCGCCACCGGCGTGGTCCTGGCCGGTGGGGAACGGCTCGCCGCCCCCACCGTCGTCCTCGCCGCGGGGTGCTGGTCGGCGGGCATCGCCGGGTTGCCCCCGGAGGCGGTCCCGCCCGTTCGGCCGGTGAAGGGCCAGATCCTCCGCTTGCGCGGCCCAGCCCAGCCCCCGATGCTCCACGGGAACGTGCGCGGGATGGTCTCGGGCACCAGCTTCTACCTGGTGCCACGGGCTGACGGCACCGTCGTGCTGGGCGCCACGGTCGAGGAGCAGGGGTTCGACACCACCGTGCGAGCGGGGAGCGTCGCCACCCTGCTGCGGGACGCCCGGGCCGTGGTGCCGGCGGTGGACGAGCTGGAACTCGTCGAGGCGTTGGCGGGCCTCAGACCCGGTTCTCCGGACAACGCCCCCCTGCTGGGGCCCTCGGTGCTGCCGGGCCTGGTCGTGGCCACCGGCCACTACCGCAACGGGATCCTCCTCACCCCGACCACCGCGGAGGCCATGGCCCACCTGCTGGTCGAGGGTTCCCTCCCCGACCTGGTCGCCCCCTTCTCGCCGCGGCGATGGGAGGCGGGCGGCGGGGGCCCGGCGGGCGAGGGCGGCGCCACCCGGACACCAGCGGGGGGAGCCACCGCCGGCCCCCCGGTCGGCGCCGGAGCCCCGGTGCCGGGGGTCACCGGCTCCGACGAGTACGACGGGGGGCGGCTGTGACCGCCGACAGGGCCCACGACCAGGGCGACCCCGGACCCCGCGAGCTGGAGGTCCTGGTGAACGGGCGCCCCACCACCATGGCAGCGGGCGCCACGGTGGCGGCCAT
>DASQQH010000046.1:0-2284 GCA_035643555.1 Acidimicrobiales bacterium
TGCTCATCCGGGCCATGCACTGGAGCACCGGTCTGCCGTTCACCTCCGCGCTGCAGGAGCCGCACTTGCCGGCCTTGCAGTTCCACCTCACGGCCAGATCCGGGGCCTGGGTGGCGGCCAGGCGATGGATGACGTCGAGGACCACCTCGCCCTCCTCGAAGGGCACCCGGTACTCGACGAAGTCCCCGCCGGTGGCGTCCCCGCGCCAGACCAGGAGGGTGGCCTCACCTCCCGTCGACGACTCGGGCTGGGGCTCGGTGCCGGTGGCGCCGGGCGCACCCCCGGGCGCCACGGCCACCGCCCCGTCCCCGGTCCCCGGGGCCTGGTCCTCGGTGGTGGCGTCGGGCATCAGTGGTCCTCCTCGAACAAGCTGGCGAGGTCCTCGGGCATCTCGGAGAGCTGTTCCTGGCGCAGGGTCAGCCCCCCCGGGTCGAGCCGGAGCACGTGGTTGATCTTGCCGAACTCCGGGTCCGTCTTGGGATAGTCGTCCCGGGTGTGGCCGCCCCGGCTCTCCTTGCGGGCCAGGGCGGCGGTGGTGATGCAGCGGGAGACGGCCAGCAGCGAGTCGAGGGTCATGGCCAGGTGCCAGCCCGGGTTGTAGTGGCGGTTCCCCGGCACGGCGACCCGCTGGGCCCGCTCCTCCAGGGTGCCCAGTTCCTCGAGGGCCTGGGTGAGCTCCTCCTCGGTCCGGATGATCCCGGCCAGGCTCTGCATGGTCCCCTGGATGTCGTACTGGAGGGTGAAGGGGTTCTCACCCTCCTCCCGGCCGAAGGAGGCCAGGGCGTCGGAGATGATCTGGTCCACCTGCCCCTCGTCCACCGTCGCCGGCTTGGTGAGGCCCGTGACGTACTCCGCGGCCCCGAGCCCCGCGCGCCGGCCGAAGGTCAGCAGGTCACCGAGGGAGTTGCCCCCGAGGCGGTTCGACCCGTGGAGGCCGGCGGCCACCTCGCCGGCCGCGAACAGCCCGGGCACGGTCGCCGCACCGGTGTCGGGGTCCACCCGCACGCCGCCCATGACGTAGTGGCAGGTGGGGCCCACCTCCATGGCCTCGGCGGTGATGTCCACCTCGGCCAGCTCCCGGAACTGGTGGTACATGGAGGGCAGGCGGCGGCGGATGTACTCGGCGTCGTGGCGGTTGGCGATGTCCAGGTACACCCCGCCGTGGTCGCTGCCCCGCCCGGCCTTGACCTCGGCGTTGATGGCCCGGGCCACCTCGTCCCGGGGGAGCAGCTCGGGGGGTCGGCGGTAGTTGCGCTTGTCGGTGTACCAGTGGTCGGCCTCGCCCTCGCTGTCGGCGGTCTCGGCGGCGTAGTAGTCGGGGATGTAGTCGAACATGAAACGGCGCTGCTCGCTGTTGAGGAGCACCCCGCCGTCACCCCGTACCCCTTCGGTGACCAGGATCCCCCGGACCGAGGGCGGCCAGATCATGCCGGTTGGGTGGAACTGGACGAACTCCATGTCCATGAGGTCGGCGCCTGCCCACAGGGCGAGGGAGTGGCCGTCGCCGGTGTACTCCCAACTGGCCGAGGTCACCCGGAAGGCCTTCCCGATCCCCCCGGTGGCCAGCACCACGGCCTTGGCGGTGAAGCGCACGAACCGGCCCGACTCCCGCCAGTACCCGAGGGCGCCGGAGACCCGGCCGTCCTGGGGGTCGGTGAGCAGGCGGACGACCACGCATTCCATGAAGACCTCGACGCCGACCGACACCGCACGCTGTTGGAGGGTGCGGATCATCTCCAGGCCGGTGCGGTCCCCGACGTGGGCCAGCCGGGCGTACCGGTGGCCCCCGAAGTCCCGCTGCAGGATGCGGCCGTCGGTGGTCCGGTCGAACACCGCCCCCCAGCTCTCGAGCTCGAGGACCCGGTCGGGGGTCTCCTGGGCGTGGATCTGGGCCATCCGCCAGTTGGAGAGCATCTTGCCGCCGCGCATGGTGTCCCGGAAGTGGACCTGCCAGTTGTCCTCGGCCCACACGTTGCCCATGGCGGCGGCGATGCCGCCCTCGGCCATCACCGTGTGCGCCTTGCCCAGCAGCGACTTGCACACCACCCCGGTGCGCGTCCCCTGCTGGTGCGCCTCGACCGCGGCCCGGAGACCGGCGCCGCCGGCGCCGATCACCAACACGTCGAGGTCGTGGGTCTCGATCTCAGCCATGGCGGCAGCTCCTCAGAAGAACCGGGGATCGTGGATCGTGCCGGACGCCGCCAGCCAGACGTAGAAGTCCGCCCAGGCGATCCATACCATCGAGATCCAGGCGTAGAGCATGTGGCGCTCGTTGAGCCAGGAC
>DASQQH010000047.1:0-6852 GCA_035643555.1 Acidimicrobiales bacterium
CCAAGGCCGCGCCGTGGGGAGCCACCACCACCTGGGCGTCCCTGAACAACGCGATCTGCTGCCGGACGGTCATAGCCGCGGTGTCCACCACCTCGAACCCCCAGCGGGCCAACGTCGCCACCACCTGGTCCTCGTTGTCCACCCGCCGGGAGTGGCGTTGCCTGCCCCGGCTCACATAGATGCGACGCCCGCGGCTGGCCGGAACGTCCGGCGCCGCCCCCAACAGCCGCCCTCGCAGGAACGACACCGTCCAGGGCGGTATCTCCAGACACGGTGCCGGCAGGGACGGGACCACCAGGGTCGACGCCTGGAGATGGCGGTATGCCAGGTTGTCCAGCACCCGGTCTCCCGGAATCCCGACCATGGCGAGAAGCTCCTCCTGGAAGGGGTGTCGGCTCGGCACGTAATAGCCGTCCACCGCCCCTTCCCCCCCCGCCTCCAGCAACCCCAAGCGGGGCAGCACATCCAACAGAAAATGGCAGTAGTTATCGCCGCCACGACAGTCGAGCACACCCAGCGTGCCGGGGAACTGGGACACCGGGGGCAGCCGAAGCCGAAGGTAGAGAGGATGCTGGCGTGGACGCCTCACGCCGAAGTATTGGCTCAGGTCGAACAGCAGCGTGTTGGGAGGGGCGATCACCGCCCCCACGCCGCCGACCACGCGCCCCCCCGGGATCCGGGCCACCACCGCCGGAGGCAGCTCGACCTGTTCGTCCCGAGCGAAGCACCAATGGTCCGGAGGCTGGCCGGTGGGACGGGGTCGCGCCAGTTGCTGGGAGGGCACCACCTTGCTCACCCGTGCACCGGGAACCCCGGCCAGGATAGCGTCGGCTGCCGCCTCGCCCCAGCGCGGGAGGCGACGGGTCCCGGTCAGCCTAGACAGCTCCCGGGTGATCGGCGCCACCGCCCCGGTGGTGGCCACCACGCTGCGTTTGGCGATCGGCCACCAGGGACGCAACGGCGGGGGCAACCTCGGGGGCACCGGTCACCGCCCGCCCGGTCCCGGCCCGGACGGAGCCGTCAACGCCACCGAATCTGCGGTCCGGGGCTCGTCCGATGGGGCGATCTCGGCGTCGCCGGGCGGCACCTGCCCACCCCGTGTCGACCTGACGGCCAGATAGGTCAGGCCGACCAGAAGGGCGAAGGGTGGATACATGTACCGGTCGAGGAGGTCGTTCTCCACCGCACCCATCACCAGCCAGGCCCCCGCGCCGACCGCCAGCGCCATGGCGAGCCCGTCCCCGGCCAGAACCCGCCAACGGACGGCCGCGCCAAGCATGCCCAGAACCGAACAGAGGAACCCAACCAGGCCGACGATGCCGCCGGAGGCAAGCACCTGGAGATAGATGCAATGCCCCTGGTCACCAACGTCGAACCCAATGCCCGTGAGCGGCCGGTGCAGGAAATCTCGCAGGGCCTGGGCCAAGACAAGGGCCCGCTGCTGGTCGCTGGCGCTACCTGACGCGGACAAGATGCGGGTCTTGTGCGCCACCTCCCCCACGACGCTGGGATGCATGACCGCAATGGCAGCCAGCACCGGAGCCCCCACCGCCAAAACCGGCCACAGCCCACGACGGGCCCGAGGGAGCAGCAGGCAGGCCACCACCAGCGCGCCGACCGCGGTCACCAACCCCCCCCGTGATCCCGACACCCACACCCCCGCGCACAGGACGGCCGCCGCCACCACCCCCGCTCGGCAGCGCCGCCCGCCCTGGGTCATCCAGTACACCGTCAGGGGGATGGTCTGGACGGCCACCGTGGCCAGATGGTTGGGATTGTTGGCCAACCCGGCCTGGCGGCCAGTGACGTCGACCGCACCGAGGAGGGACAGACTGATGTGGGTGAGCCCCGCCTTGTCGCTGAGTGCCACCAGGCAACTGGCCACCGCGGACAGCACCCACAGGTCCGCCAGCAGCCGCACCCGCCGGTAGCTGGTGGCCAGGAACACGACTGCCAGCGGCAGCACGAGGAGGCCGATCTCCAGCTTGAACGTGCTCACGAGCTCCAGACGCACCCGCGCCGCGACGGTGGGGACGAACTGGGCGACCGCCTGGTACCGCCCTTCCTCGTAGGCCGCCGAGGTCGGCACCAGGGCATCCACGACACCGCTCACGGCGATCAGGCCCGCCCCGAGCCAGACCGGCCGGGGCAGCCAGGCCCTTCCCGGCGACCGGACCACGATGAAGGCGAGAACCGGCACCAGCACAACGAACATTAGGTCGCTGAGGGGCGCCCCCATTTTCACCGCGTCCCAGGCGATCGCCCCCACCGCGGCGGCCAGCAGCGCGGGCGCGACGCGACCGAGCCGCCGGCGCGCCACCAGAACCCCCACCACAAGACCGCCAGCGATCGCATAAACGACGACGTGCCCTGACGTCTGGGAGCCTCCTCCTCGACCGGGCGCCGCCGCGACCGGCGGGGGAATCCTAGCCCCGCCCACCGGGAAGAGGCCATTCCTGACCCCCAAGGCTCCGCCAAATTCGGCGAGTGAACCCGGTTTGTCCCCTTGTGTCCGGTGCGCCTCCGGCCGAACGCCTAGCCTTGGCCGCCAATGGATCTCGTGGTGCATGACTACTCGGGACACCCGTTCCAGGTCCAGCTCAGTCGGGGCCTCGCCCGGCGTGGTGATACGGTGACACACCAGTACTGCGCGTCCTTTACCACGGGTCAGGGCGCCCTCGGGCCCACCCCCACCGATCCGCCAAGCCTCACCATCGAGCCCCTCAGTCTGGGGCGGCCCTTCGCCCGCTATTCCCCGGCCCGACGGCTTCGCCAGGAACTCGCGTACGGCTGGTCAGCGATCCGTGCCGTCACCGCCAGACGGCCGGACGTGGCTCTGGTGGCCAATATGCCCCTCTTTTCTTTGGGAATCCTTGCCACCGGCCTGCGTCGGCGCAGAATCCCCTACGTCCTGTGGCAGCAGGACCTCTACAGCGCCGCCATCGCCGACGAGCTCCACCGGCGCCTCGGTGCGCCCGGAGCACTCCTGGCACAGGTGGCCACCCGGCTCGAGCGTCGGGTCGCGCGCTGGAGCCAGGCGGTCGTGGCGATCTCTCCGGCGTTCACTGAGACGCTCGATATCTGGGGCGTCCCACCGGAGCGTATTGCCGTCATCCCCAACTGGGCCCCGGTGGGGGAACTGACCGTCGACGGACGGGACCCCCACTGGGTGGGACGGCCCGTGCCCGACGACCGTCCCCTGGTCCTCTACGCGGGCACGCTGGGCCTCAAGCACGACCCGTCCCTCCTGGCCACGGCGGCGGAAGGGCTCGACGACCTGGCCCACGTTGTGGTGGTCTCCGAAGGGCGGGGCCGCGAGTGGCTCCACCGGGCCAGGGAGGAACGTGGCCTCACCAATCTCCACCTCCTCGATTTCCAGCCCTATGCCGATCTGCCCGCGATGCTCGGGGCAGCCGATGTGCTGCTGGCCATCCTGGAACCCGAGGCCAGCCGCTACTCGGTGCCGTCCAAGGTCCTGAGCTACCTCTGCGCGGGCCGTCCCGTGGTAGCGGTGCTGCCCGAGGACAACCCTGCGGCCCAGCTCCTCACCCAGGCCGGTGCCGGCGTCGTCGTAGCTCCGGGTGACCGGGCGACCCTGGTCGAGGTCCTCCGGCGTCTACTGGCCGATCCCATCGAGCGGGCCCGGTTGGGACACAACGGCCGCCGGCACGCCGAGGAAGCGTTCCGGCTGGACCCCATCCTCGACCGTTTCAGGCGGGTGCTGAGCGACGCCGTCCACGATGCCCATCAGCTACCCGGGCGCGACCCACGGACTCGGCGACTTGGTCGAACACCCAGGCATAGGTGCGCTCCAACCCGCGCTGCAGGGGAATAGACGGCGCCCAGCCATAGGTTGCCCGGATCAGGGTGTTGTCGCTGCTCCGCCCGCGAACGCCCATCGGCAGGTCGAGGCGGTACTGCCGCTCGAGCCGCACGCCGGCGATGTCCTCCACCAGCCCCACCAGCTCGTTCACCGTCACCGTCTCCTCGCTGCCGAGGTTCACCGGACCGGGAAAGCTTCCCCGACAGATCAGGAGCGTCCCTTGGACGGCGTCGTCGATGAACATGAAACTGCGCGTCTGGCACCCGTCCCCCCAGATCTCTATGGACCGTCCGCCCGTCAGAACAGCCTGGGCCACCTTGCGACAGACGGCGGCAGGCGCCTTCTCGCGTCCCCCCGACCACGTGCCGTGAGGACCATAGACGTTGTGATAGCGGGCCACTCGAACCTCGAGCCCGAAATCATCCAGGAAGTGATGGCACATCCGCTCGGTGAACAACTTCTCCCACCCGTATCCGTCCTCTGGCATCGCGGGATAGGCGTCCTCCTCCCGCAGGGGCGTCACCGCGGCCCGGGTCTGCTTCCCGGCCGCGTAGACGCAGGCCGACGAGGCGAAGAAGAACCGCTCCACCCCGGCGTCCCGGGCAGCTAGGAGCATCTGGGTGCTGGGGAGGACGCTCAGCATGCAGTCGGCCTTGTGGGCGCTGATGAATCCCATGCCGCCCATGTCGGCGGCCAGGTGATATACCTCCGTCACACCCGCCGCGGCTCGCCGACAGGCCTCCACCTGGGCGAGGTCCGCCACGATGTTCTCGGCGCCGTCACAGATTTGGTACCAGTCGTCCAACGGTTTGATGTCGACCGCGCGCACAGCGTGGCCTGCTGCCGTCAATGCCCGCGTCAGGTGCCCCCCAATGAACCCACCGGCACCGGTCACGACCGAAAAGGGTGACGTCCCCGATCGGACAACGTCGGTTTCCCGAATACCGGCCCCATCGTTCCCGTCAGTCAACCCGTCGAGCCATCGCGACCCGCCCATGTCCGCCTCCACCGTGATTCCGGGCGGTCGGCGCGGTTATCCCTGAACTGCCGCCCCAGTTCATCACGCTGAATTGTGCTCCGAACCGCCCCGCAGGTCAAGATGACAGCGGGGAGGGTTCCGGTCCCAGGAGCCCCCAGGGACCTACCGGAGGAGCGGCGGAATGAGCAAGGTGGCGGTAATCGGGACGGGCTACGTGGGTCTGACCCTGGGTGCGGTTCTGGCCCATGTCGGCCACGAGGTGTGTTGCGCCGACCTGGACCCGGACAAGGTGGCCATGCTGGCCAGTGGCCGGATCCCGATCGTGGAGGCCGGGCTCCCCCACCTCGTGCGTGAGGGCTTGGCGACAGGGCGCTTCCGCGTCGTCTTGGGTGCCGGGAACGCCGTGGCCGGCAGGGAGTTCGTGTTTCTGTGCCTCCCCACCCCCGAGGGTGCCGACGGGTCGGCTGATTTGTCTTTCCTGGTGCGCGCAGCGGCGGAGATCGGGCCGTTGCTCGACCCCGGCTCGGTGGTAGTGAACAAGTCCACCGTCCCGGTCGGTTCCACCCGGGTGGTCGAGGACGTGCTGGGGCGGGACGACGTTGCGGTGGTCTCCAACCCGGAGTTCTTGCGGGAGAGCTCCGCCGTCCACGACAGCCTCCACCCCGAACGTGTCATCATCGGCGCGGACGATCGGGAGGCCGCCCAGCGGGTCGCTGATCTCTTCGCCGCCGTCGGGGGTCCGGTCATGATCACCGACCCCGCCTCCGCCGAGACCATCAAGTACGCGTGCAACGCCTTTCTCGCCACCAAGGTGAGCTTCGTCAACGCGGTCGCAAACCTTTGTGAGGCAGTCGGCGCCGATGTCGCCGACGTGGTGCGCGGCATGGGCTACGACCGGCGGATCGGCCATGAGTTCCTCCAGCCGGGGCCGGGCTGGGGTGGGTCGTGCCTGCCGAAGGATACTGCCGCGCTGGTGCGCATCGGGGAGGACGCCGGCTACGACTTCCATCTGCTGCGTGGTGTCATCACTGTCAACCGGGTGCAGTTGGCCACCGTGGTGGCAAAGATCGCCCGCCTGGCCGGCGGTGCCCTGCAACGCCGCACCGTGGCCGTCTGGGGCCTCACCTTCAAGGCCGGCACCGACGACCGACGTTGCTCACCTGCCATGGAGGTCGTCTCCCGCATTCTCGCCAAGGGTGGGCGCGTGCGCGCGTATGATCCCACCGTGGACGACCCGGTCCCCGAGGCGCCTGACGTCGAGGTGTGCCGCGACCCCTACGCGGCCTGCGAGGGGGCCGCGGTGCTCGCCGTGCTCACCGAGTGGGAGGAGCTGCGCTGCCTCGACTTCGATAAGGTCGCCGCCGTCATGGCCAACCCCGCCGTCGTGGACGCCCGCAACCTGCTCCCGCCCGAAGCCCTGCGCCGGGCAGGCTTTACCTACCAGGGGATCGGGAGGCGCTGAAGGGTGCCCCGACCGTGAGGACGGTGGTCACCGGCGGTGCGGGGTTCCTCGGCTCGCACCTGTGCGAGGCCCTGGTGGATCGGGGGGAGGAGGTGGTCTGTGTCGACAACCTGGTCACCGGGTCCAGGGAGAACATCGCCCCGCTGGTCCCCCGACGTGGCTTCTCGTTCGTCCACCACGATGTGAGCCAGCCGTTGCCGATCGCCGACCGGGTGGACGCGGTCTGCCATCTGGCGTCCCCGGCCTCGCCTCCCCACTATCTGGCCCTGCCAATCGAGACCCTGGACGCCGGCAGCAAGGGGACCCGTCACTGCCTGGAGCTCGCCCACCGGACCGGGGCGAGGGTCCTGTTGGCCTCCACGAGCGAGGTGTACGGCGACCCCTTGGTTCACCCCCAGCCGGAGGGCTACTGGGGCCACGTGAACCCGGTCGGTCCCCGCAGCGTCTACGACGAGGCCAAACGCTTCGCCGAGGCCCAGACCATGGCCTGGCACCGGGCCCGGGGGGTGCGGACGGGTATCGCCCGCATACACAACACCTACGGACCCCGACTGCGGCCGGGGGACGGCCGGGTGGTGGCGAACTTCC
>DASQQH010000048.1:0-2319 GCA_035643555.1 Acidimicrobiales bacterium
CCCGCACCACCTGCCGGCGGAGCTCGTCGTCCAGGGAGCGGTCCGGGGCCAGGACCAGGAACAGCACGAGCCGGCCGGACTCCTCGGCGCCGGTGGTGTCGATCACCAGGCTGTCCACCACGCCCTCCAGGCCCTCCACCACCCGGTAGAACTCGGCGGTGCCCATCCGCACCCCTCCCCGGTTGAGGGTGGAGTCGGAGCGCCCGGTGATGACGACCGTCTCCCGTTCGGTGATCCGGGCCCAGTCGCCGTGGCGCCACACGCCCGGGAAGGTCGAGAAGTAGCTGTCCCGGTACCGCTTCCCGTCCTCGTCGTCCCACAGCCCCACCGGCATGCAGGGCATGGGCTCGGTCACCACCAGCTCGCCGATCTCCCCGGTCACCGGACGGGCCTGGTCGTCGTAGACGTCCACGGCCGCCCCCAGGGCTCGGCACTGGCTCTCCCCGGCGTGGACGGGCAGGAGGGGGCAGGAGGCCACGAACGCCGTGCACATGTCGGTCCCCCCGCTCACCGACCCGAGGAGGAGGTCCGACCCCACGTGGTCGTAGACCCAGTCGAAGCCCTCGGCGGGCAAGGGGGAGCCGGTGGAGCCCACCGCCCGGATCCGGGAGAGGTCCCGGTGGCGCCCGGGCTCGGTCCCGGCACGGCGCTGGGCCAGCAGGAAGGGGGCACTGGTGCCGAAGTAGGTGATCCCGGCCTGCTCGGCCATGGCCCACAGGGCCTCGGGGTCAGGATGGGCGGGGCTGCCGTCGTAGAGGACCAGGGTGGCCCCCACGAGCAGGCCGCTGATGAGGAAGTTCCACATCATCCACCCGGTCGTGGTGAACCAGAAGAACCGGTCCCCCGGCCCCAGGTCGGCGTGGAGGGACAGGTACTTCAGGTGCTCGAGCACCATGCCCCCGTGGCCGTGGACGATGGCCTTGGGGAGCCCGGTGGTGCCCGACGAGTACAGGATCCACAGGGGGTGATCGAAGGGCACCGGGCGGGTCTGGACCGGTGCGTCCTCGGCGAGGAGGTCGGCCCAGCGCCATCCTCCGGGGACGGCGGGGGCGGCGTCGGCGTGCAGATAGGGCACGGTCACGGTGGCCGCCAGGCCCGGCAGGCCGCCGGCGATCTCGCCCACGACCGCCGTCCGGTCCCGGTCGACCCCCCCGTAGCGGTACCCGTCGACCGCCAGGAGGACCTTGGGCTCGATCTGGCGGAAGCGGTCGAGCACGCTGCGGGTCCCGAACTCGGGGGCGCAACTGGACCAGATCGCCCCCAGGCTGGCCGTGGCCAGGAAGGCCACGAGGGTCTCGGGGATGTTGGGCAGGTAGGCGCCCACCCGGTCGCCGGGACCCACCCCGAGCCGGGCCAGCCCGGCGGCCGCAGCGCCCACCTGGTCGGCGAGCTCGGCGAAGGTGACCTCCTGGGGGCCACGGGTCTCGGACCAGGCCGAGGCCGCCACGGCCTCCCCGGGGTTGCGGAGCGCCAGGTCGACGTAGTTCAGCTCGGCGCCCTCGAACCACCGGCACCCCGGCATCTCCCGCCCGGAGAGCACCCGGTCGTACGGACGGGACACCGGCAGCTGGCCGAAGTCCCAGACGCTCGCCCAGAAGTCCTCCAGGTTCCCCACCGACCACCGCCACAGGTCGTGGTAGTCGGAGAACCGGAGCCCGCGGGTGCCCTCGAGCCAGCGCAGGAACCCGGTGATCCTGGCACGCTCGCGCGTGTCGGCCGAGGGCGTCCACAGGAGCCGACCGTCATCAGCCATGGACCTTGTGTACCGCCGCTGCTCCCCGGTGGCAAGCGGGCGGACCCCAGCGGTGCGCCACCGTGGCCGGGGCCGCGGTCCGGGCGGACCACAGGCCCGGGGTGACAGGCGATACGTTGGGGGCCTCGGGTCGTCCCTGGAACGATCGGAGAGGAGGACAAGATGGCGCGTGCAGGCAACGGGGCCCGGCGCTGATGAGCGGGACCGTACAGACCCCACCCCTCGTCATGGGCGGCGGGCGGTCCCCCGGGGGGGGCCGGGACTACCCCCGGGAGGAGCTGGTCGAGGACTTCCGCCTGGCCTGTGTCTCCCGGGCTCTGGACGACCGGGAGATCATCCTCCAGAAGCAGAGCCGGGTCTACTTCCAGATCTCGGGGGCGGGCCATGAGGCCCTCCTGCTGGGCCTGGCCCGCTACCTGCGACCGGGGTCGGACTGGTTCTTCCCCTACTACCGGGACCGGGCCCTCATGCTGGGCCTCGGGGTCACCCCCACCGACATCCTCCTCCAGGCCGTGGGCTCGGCCGCCGACCCGGCCTCGGGGGGGCGCCAGATGCCCTGCCACTGG
>DASQQH010000049.1:0-4157 GCA_035643555.1 Acidimicrobiales bacterium
GCCCCTTCTCCCTGGAAACCCCCGAACGGGAAGCACCTCGGCAACCGACGCCGGCTGGCCATCACTGCGACGGCGATTCGAGCACCTGCCCGGCAGGGCGTCGCTTCTCGACCAGGGACACCCAGGTCCCCGCCGCCGGTGTTCGGACCCATTTCCGTGTGCCGGTGGGATGCCCTTGCGGGGACGACGTGGCGTCGGCGAGTCAACCAGCAACGCCCAACCTGATCTCGCGGCACCTGGTCCCGGGACGGTGGCCCGAGATCCGGCCCGGACGCCGTGCCGGTCCCCAGGCCTCCCCCGTAGCCCTTCCTCCTCGGCGGGTGGCACCACCCGGAGCACCACGTGACGGCCGCCCACACACGGCCGCGGCACCGCGCCCTCCGGGTGGGTGAGGGACCAGTCCGGCAGCGACTCGACCCGTCAAGTTACTGCTGGGTAGGGTCGTGTCATGGCCATGGCCGGCGACGCTGACCCCTTCCAGACCACGGGTCCGACGGGACTACGCCACGACCTCCTGCCAATGCGCCTTTACCACAAGGCCAAGCGGGACGGCATCTGGGACCCCCGGGACATCGATCTGCGCCAGGACGCCAGAGACTGGCAACGACTGGAGGAGGACCATCAGGAGGGCCTGCTGCGCCTGACCGCCATGTTCCAGGCCGGTGAGGAGGGGGTCACCCGGGAGCTGTTGCCTCTGATCATGGCCGTGGAGGCCGACGGCTACCTGGAGGAGACGATCTACCTGGCCACCTTCCACTGGGAAGAGGCAAAGCACACCGAGTTCTTCCGCCGATTCCTCGACGAGGTCTGCGTCGAGCGAGGTGACCTAACCCGGTTTCACACCCCGAGCTACCGCCGCATTTTCTACGAGGAGCTGCCCGGGGCCATGGACGCCCTCCGCGCCGACTCATCCCTGGTCACCCAGGCCCGGGCGGCGGTGACCTACAACATGATCGTCGAAGGGGTCCTCGCCGAGAGCGGCTACCACGTGTACTTCACCGTCACCGAGCGGATGGGAATCCTGCCCGGGCTCCGAGAGGGCCTGACCAAGGTCCGCCAGGATGAGTCCCGCCACATTGCTTACGGCCTCTACCTCCTGTCCCGGCTCATCGCTGCGGACCCGGCGGTGTGGCCGGCGGTGGAGTCCCACATGACCAGGCTCGCCGAGATCGCATTGGGTATGTTGACTGAGCTCTTGCCCCAGGACGACGAGAGCGACGGTCGCCTCATTCCTGTCGCGCCCGACGAGTTTGCAAGCTTCACGATGAACCAGATCCAGCGCCGGTATGCTCGCTTGGCCAGCGCCCGCGACCAGAGCGAGGCCGATGTCGAACAAACGGCCAGCGAAGACGACTAACAGTAGGGAGGCGCCGCAACTACCAACTCGGCCCTGAACGTGGCTGGAACCGTGAGACGTCCTGGAACCGCAGGAAGCAGCCGGTTTGCCGGCGCCCCTGGCGACCGGCGCCGTTGTGGTTGACGCGGCGCGAACCTCCCTCGGGCGACATCGCTCTGGCTGCACTGTGGTCCGTCACGGACGCCGTCCGGGACCGATGCGCTGGAGGTGGCGGGCTCACCGGCGTCGGTCACCTCGGCGGGCTGCCCGAGCCTTGCAAGGCGGTGGCCGCCGCCACTGTTCCGGTCACACCTGCTCGGCAGCACCCAGCGGATTGCTCGCGTGGAACGGCTCGGCGTCGGTGGCGCCGGGCGAGACGGTGTTCACCGGGACCCCCGGCCGGCCAGTCCCTGGGTGACAACGAGGCTGGACACTTCGACGACGCCCTTGCTGGCTGGGTAGGCGGTAGTGCCGGGGCCTGTGGCCACGGTGCTGACCGTCGACACGTCGAGGACGACTACCCCGTCTCGGTCCCATCGAGTGGCCACAGGTGGAGCCCGAGGGGCTCGCGCCCGGATGCTGTGCCGGGCGGCGCCCGCCACTCGGCTACCATGCCGTACCGATCACCGCGGACGAGGGTGTGGCGCAGCTCCAGGGGACGATCGCCCACCCACGTCAGGCGCTCGATCGCCAGGGCCGCGTCCCCCCGGCCGAGATCCAGGGCACCGCGCTGGGTGGTGGTGGGGATGACCGGGCGTACCTGCTCCCGCCCCCCGTCGGGCGCCAGCCCGCAGTGGGTGGCCAACTCATCGTAGAGGGCCGTGCGGTGGAAGTCCGCCTCAAGGATGGGGCGGGCCAGGTCGGCCGGCAGCCACACCTGGTCGAGCGCCAACGGTCGTCCTCCGACAAGGCGCAACCGTTCCAGATGCACCAGCCGAGCATCGTCGGGAAGCCCAAGGCGATGCGCCACTACCGGGTCCACCCGCTCCTCGAGGGCCCGTACCGAACTTGTCTGGGGCACCCCTTGGGCCTCGATCACTCGGAACAGGCTGTACAGGCTTCCCAGTGGCTGTTCGAACTCCGGGCGACGCACCGTGGTACCGAAGCCGCGCTGGCGCTCCAGCCAGCCCTCTGCGACCAGGCGCCGTAGGGCCTCGCGGACCGTGTGGCGAGAGACCCCGTAGTCCTCCACAAGCTCGGACTCGGTGGGGAAGGGCCCAGAGAACTCCCGGGCGCCAAGACGTCGCCGGAGATCCTCCAGCAACTGGGCCCACAGGGGAAGGGGGCTCGTGCGATCCAGGTGGTGGGCACCGCCTCGAACAAGCTGCAGATGGCGCTGGCTCTCCTTCGTCATCGCAGCCGATCGCAAGAATGCACGGATACATTGTTCCAGACGGTGAGTGGACCGGCGCAAGTACGAGCACGTGCGGCCATCACCAGGATCGAGACTCCCCGAGCTGGGTGACCGAAACGAGCTGCCGAGCCCGACACCCGTTCCAGATTGCGAACGGGGTCACAAGGCTCCGCCAGCCGCCACGGCGACCATCATCGCCGCCAGGACGCACACGGTGACCAGCGTGAAACGGTAATCGCGCTGTCGGACCGTACCGCCCAGGACAACCATCACGGCCAATGGTGGGCTGAACGCAAGGATTAGGATCCCCAGGCCACCCAGGCGATTCCCCAGCCCCGGACCGGAGAAGAGTGCTGAAAGGCGAACATGCTGGGCGACGAGCTGGCCAGTCGCCAGGCTCAGGCTGAAACCGGTTGCGAGCAGCACCAGCCCGAGCACCAGGAACAAGACCAGAGCCCATTGGGTGCGGCGATTCGTCGCCGCTTCTTCCCCCAACTGGTGGGGCTCAATGGTCGAGGTCACCTTGTCGGTGTCGCTTTGACCCTCAGCCATGGGGAAGCACCCCCACCGCGCGCAGGGCGATGACGACCCCCATCGTCACGACCAGAGTGATGAATGACCGCCTAAGGGCCCGGGGCGGGAGCCGCCCCGCGGCTCTGGAACCGATGACCGATCCCCCGACCACCCCGAGCACGACGGGGGCGGCGAGGAGTGGGTAGACGTCGCCCCTGGCGAAGTACACGAGAAGGCTGGCGACCGCTGTCACGCCCACCATGAATTCCGTGGTGGCGGTGGTCACCCGGATCGGAACTTCCATGCCTGCGTTCACAGCGGGTACCTTGAGGAAGCCGCCCCCAACCCCGAGCAGACCCGAGAGCACCCCCGCCACGTAGCTGATTGATCCCCCCAACCACGGCCGACGTGCCTGGTAGGTCCGGGCCTGTGTGCCTTGTTCCACCAGCACGCCACCCAGAGTCCCGGGTCGCTCGGCTCCCCGGAGACCGCGAGCTTCCAGGGCCCGCGCGAGGTCCTGATCCCCCTCGGCCCCGGGGGCCTCGTTGGCCTTCAGCGCTCCCTGCCGGCGTCGGCGTACCAATCCGGCGGAGGTGAACATCGCCGCGGCAAAGATCCCCTCGAGGACCGGGCGGGCGATGATGCCGGTGAGGAGGCCACCGGTGATCCCGCCCGCCGTGGTGGCCACCTCGAGGGTGAGGGCCACTCGCTTGTTGGTCAGGCCCTCGCGGATGAACCGCCCGCAGGCGGTCATCGCGTTGGCCGTCACCGCGATCAAGGCCACCCCCACAGCCACCCGGAAATCGATCCCGAAGGCAACCACCAGCAGTGGCACGATGACCACCCCCCCGCCGACACCGCTCACCGCGCCAATGGCACCGGAGGCGACCCCGAGGACCAGAAGTCCAGCCAGGTCAAGGGGGCTCAAAGCGATCGTCATGCGCGCCCGCCGGG
>DASQQH010000050.1:0-5056 GCA_035643555.1 Acidimicrobiales bacterium
TGCTCGTCCAGGGCGATCGGGACGAGGTGACGCTCGAGCACAGCGCTGCTGTGGCACGAGCCCTCGTCGACGCCCGACTCGCCGTGCTGCCCGGCAGCCACGCCCTCCCCCTGGAGCTACCAGACGTCGTGAACGCCCTGCTCGCCAGGTTCCTGCGAGAGGGGGCGCCGTCGCCCCTCTTGCCGACCTGAGCTGGCACTCGTCGAGTCGAGCGGCCCCGAGTCGTGACGATACGAGCGTCGATGTCGCAAGCTCAGCGGATCCCGTCGCTGATACCGGGACCGTCGAGGCCCCCTCTCACCCCCAGACGGTCGCCCCGACCTCGTCGAGGCCCCGCACTCCCCCGGCGAGCTCGTCGATCGCGACCCCTCCCGCCCTTCCCACCGGGTCGATGTCCCCCGCTCCCCCCGCCGCGACGGCTTGGAACGGCCCCGATCGCCTGGTGGCGCCCCCCGGCTGATGAGCGTGGCTGCCGTGTCAGGGCGCTGGAGCCCCACCCATGGGCGAGCTGCTCAGCCCAGCCGGTCCCCGGGCTGGGCCTCCGGGCTCGGATCGACGAGGAGCACGGTGTCGCCGGCGTAGGTCCCGAGGGTGAGGACCTCGGAGCGCAACGGCCCGATCTGGCGAGGAGGGAAGTTCACGACGGCGAGCACGAGGCGGCCCTCCAGTTCCTCGCGTGGGTAGTTGGTAATCTGCGCCGAGGACCGCCTGGTCCCGACCTCGGGGCCAAAGTCGATCAGGAGCTTCCAGGCGGGCTTCTTCGCCTCCGGGAACGCCTCGACCTCCACAACCCGGCCCACGCGGACGTCGACCTTGGCGAACTCGGCCCAGGTGATCGTCGGTGCCGCGGAGTGGGTCACGGATCGAACGCTAACCGCTGGGCGCCGCCGCTCCTTGCGGCACGCCGCGGACGTCTGGTGGACGCGCCCTGCCCGGGCGGTCGCCGCAGACCGTGTCGGTCTGCTCGCCACGCATCCACACGTCGTGTCATGTCCGCACCCGGGCGATCGCCCCGAAAGACGTTGACACCCACGTCACCGGGAACGGCAGAATCGCCAAGCATGACCGACATCACGTCCCCGGTTCCTCACCCGGTCGCCGGGGCGGAACCCCCCGGGGTCAGCCGCGCCATCTACGGCATGCCGATGTTCGCCACGCTCCTCGCCCGTGAGCTCAGCGCCACCGTGGCCTGGTACACCAAGGGGCTGGGGTTCATTGAGCTGTTCACCATTCCCGGACCGCACGGCCAGCCCGTCATGGTCCACCTCCGCAGGTGGCAATTTCAGGACCTGCTCATTCGGGCTGCAGGCGAACCGGTTACACCAGGCAACTCCCCCACGCTGAGCTTCGCCGCCGTCTACGGCGAGATCGACGCCCTCGCCGAGCGCGCCCGGGCCCAGGGCGGGGGCCGGGTCGACGGCCCGTCAGACACACCCTGGAACACCCGGGACCTCACCACCGCCGATCCCGATGGCAACCTCGTCGTCTTCACAGCCGCCCGGCCACCCGAACTCGCAGATCCAGCGTTCTCCCAGCAGCTGCGGACATGGGCCAGCACCCAGCAATCATCGGCCGGGTAGCCACCACCCAGCCACAGCGCCTGCCACCACGAGCGGCCCGCCCAGGCGCTGCCGCTGGTAAGCCGACGGCACGCCCCGAGGGCCCGATCCCCGTCGATCGAATGGCGCCGACGGGCGCAATGCCCGTGGTGAGCCCGCGGGAGGCGGACCACCTGGGTGGTTCCGTCGGGCTCACGGACCCCTGCTTCAACAAGGGTCCCGACGCCCTGCGCCAGGAAGCGGCCGCCTCCCGTCGGTCCATCGTGGGCTCCTGCTACCTGTTGGAGACCCTCGAGACCCCGGGCGGAACCCTGCCCGCAGACGCGGCGTGAGCAGCTGAAAGCCTCGACAGCGATCTCTGGCGACCGGTCCCCGCCGATGCTGGCGACTCGGCGGTTTCCCCACCCCCATGCCCCACCCGGCCCCCGGATGGGACCCAGGCCTCCCCGACGACGCCCTCCGGCGCCCCTGGGCGGCCATGTCCCCTGGCGAGGTGTGGGATGGTGCTCCGAGGGGTAAGAGGGGCAGATGCGATCGCGGGCTACGGTGCCGCCCCCTGGTTCCCGGCGGGCCGCGCCGACCTCGCGGCGGGTGGCCCCAGATCCCCACTGCGATCGGGGAGATCATCGCTCGCTCCCGGGTCGGGACGTAGGATGAGGCACCGCCCTTCTGCGGAATGGTTGCCGTGGAAGACGAGGCTGGCGCTTTGGTGGCAGCTGTGGCGCGCGTATCGCGCTGAGTTGAGTTCCGTTCAGCGGGGATTGTGGGGGACCCTGCAGGCGGCGGTGGCGGCCCGGGTGTCGGTCCGGCGGATCCAAGTTGTGGATTCTGCCCACCTCCTCCTGGAGTTCGCCGACCAGACGACGGTGGGCCTGTACCTGGGCTCCACCCCCCGCCACCAGCCTGCGGTCTTCGACTGGCTCGCCCACCAGGCCGAACGAGGTCGGCTATGGCTCATGTCCGCTCGGCAGGGTGATATGGGCGGGGGGTTGCGCCTGCGGTTCGCTAGCCGGGACCGGGCCGTCGAGGTCCGGGCCAGATCCTTGGTGGCCATGCCCGCATGGGCGGTGCCACCGCCGACTTAGGACAGGTCCGCAGACTACCCCGCCTTCCTCAGCACAGCCTGAGCGCGGGGTGGCGGAGGAACCCGGGGCACACGTGTCGGTCTCGCTGCCGATCCGGCACAGGTTCTTGTCGGCGGCGCCAGCGGCTTCGGCGATGGTGTCGGGGCAGAGGTTGGCCGCCTGACACTCCTCAGGTTGCCCGAGACCCTGCCAACCGAGGTGAGGTAGTTCCCACAGGGCTGAAGCCCTCGACGACGAGCCAGTGGCGCTGGGTCCGACGCCAGGCCGTCATCGCCCGGCTGGCTGGGAGGGGAGGCCATCCCAGGCCATGGTGACCCTCCGGCCCTCGAGGAGGCCCCGCATCCCAGAGAGGAAGGAGTTTCAGTCCTCGCCGTTGTTGGCGCAGGGGCGCATCCGGAAGACCAGGTGGGCGTCGCTGTCCTCGGGCCCGTAGGCAAGCGCACCATCGACAACCCCTTCCCGGTGACATGGTGTCGGACCACCGGTGTGCCGCTTCGGGGCGCCCGGGTGGAGCGCACCGGGGGGAGGGAGGGCCCGCTCTCGTCCTCGAAGACGATCCGCGCCCCCGGCGTCTGGCGCTGTCCGTACCCTGGGCCAGCGCCTGCTCACCCACACCTCGATCGCCTCGTCGTCGCGCTCGGTCGCCCGGCCGGGGGGCGCCGCCACTCCCCACGCATCTCGAGCCTGCCCGCCACCTCCTCGACCACCCTTTCCGCCAGTGGCTCAGCCGCCCGACCAGCCGACCTCACCTCGGAGAGACAACCCAGGCGGCCATCAGGGGCTCCCCCGCTACCGGCATGCCCGACGCCATTCGAGGCGGCACCGACCCCGGTGCACCCGAGACGCCCGGTTGTTCATTTCCTTCCCAAGGTGCAGAGGGACCACCGCCGACACGGTATCTCTAGCTGGGTTTTGCCTTTCTCATGAACGCATACGTGCTCGTCGCGGCGCGACGAGCAATCCGAGCCATCGCCTCCCGTTCCGCGTCTGCATCAAGGGCAAGCGTTCCCGGCCAGATGAACGTCTCAGTTCTACCGTTGGCCAGGTCGATGACATCGGCCTCGTCGAGGGCGGTGTCATGCACCTCTCGTGCATGGGCAAACACCCAGTCGTCCGCTTCGACCTCCGTCCCGTACTCCATGAGGAGATCGCAAGCATCGCAGATCGCCGTGTGTACAACCTGATTCACGATCGGTCCCCTTCAGTCACTCACGTGTCGGCCTGACGCCTCCCTGCCAGGACATATCGTCTGCACCCCTGGCAGGGCGGGGGCATGAGCAGCCCCCACCGAACTCCCCCTGCCGGGTACCTCGATCTCGTCGCCGGCAGCGCACCTGTTCGACCCGATGTCACGGGTTGCCGCCCATCTCGCTGATGAGACCCTCTCGAGTAACCCCGTGCCGGGCGCCCCAAGCCACGACATAGCCGAGATCAACCGGGTCGGGCAGGTCCCGCATCGCCTCCTCGGCCAGCTCACCACGCCCCGCCCTTCGCAACACGTTGGCCACGTCCTCTTTCCTATATTGCACCTCATCCACAGAATTGCCCCCTCTTGGGTATCCACGTTCCCAGTGCATATAGGGTACCAGTTGGCGCTAACCCCAGTTACCCCAGGATACCGATCCGCACCGGAGACAATGGGACACGTCCTACGGTTCGAAGTGAGGAGGCGACAGCACTACGAGACACAACGTGGCTGGCCCAACCCAGCTTCGGTGGTCCGATAAGACCTAGCCGCGACTATTGGTCTTGACCAGTAACGCCGGCCCGGCTTCACCGCGCAACGTGGTCCAGTGGACTGGGACCGCGCGCAGGTTCCTGGCACGCGAAGGTCCGCGGCAGGATCGCAGTCACTCAGGCCGGGTGGGCTGTCCTGACCAGCCCCCGGGCTCTGAGCCGTGGAGCCGTTCGTCGAAACCGGTGCGGCCGATGCGCGCCTCGCCCAGTGGCACGGGAGAGCGTTCCTCGATGCGACCTCCGTAGTATCGAGCCTCGTCATCGATGACGACCTCTCGCCGACCGCCGACGCCCTTTAGGTAGCGGGCGATGAACTCACTGAACGGCGCACGTTCCGGGTCGGCGATCTCGAGGGTGCCGTTCCCCGGCGCCGCCGGCGCCACGTCGGCGACAATGGTCGCAACATCGTGCGCCGCAATGGGCTGGAACAGGCCGGGCGGAATTGTGACTATCCGTCCATCCGTACTTGCATCAGCGATGGCGCCGAGGAATTCCAGAAACTGGGTCGAGCGGATGATGGCGTCGGGGATGCCGGAGGCCTCTATCAGTTTCTCTTGCAACCTTGCCGCGGAAATATACATTGTCGGCCCGGTCGATTCCGACGATGGATGGGGCGACGTGGTGAGTGACGCCGGCTGCGGCCTCCCCCGGGAGAAGGTGGTTGCCCGAGGTCTC
>DASQQH010000051.1:0-5169 GCA_035643555.1 Acidimicrobiales bacterium
CCTGGTGCCCGTCGAGGGGGCCCGGAGGATGGCGTCGGCCCTCCGGGAGGGCTCGACCCGACCCGTGGTGTTCGCCGAGCTGCCCTTCGCCCAGCACGCGTTCGATCTCACGGGATCGGTGCGCGCCCGTCACACGGTATGTGCGGTGGAACGGTTCCTGGCCTACGTGCGCGCCGCGGCGACCCCGGTCCCTCTCCCCGAGCCCGCCGTGGTCCCCGGCCCGGGCCAGGCCCCGCCCCCGACCTGAGGGGCGCAGGTCCGGCCGGGGCCAGCGGGGCCGCCGGACGGCCCCTCGGGACCCCGGGGCTGGGGCCCGGGCGGCCAGGAGTGTGCCGGATCGAGCTCGGGTAGGGGAACAAGGGCCCATGTACGCCATTGCCTCGCTCCTGCTCGTCGTGGCCGTTTCCCTGCTCATCACGAGGGTGGCGGCGGCCGTCCTGACGGCAACGGGGCTGTCGGCGCCGTCGGCGCGCTTCCAGGCCCGGTCGGCCTTCACCGGGGCCGGCTTCACCACCTCGGAGTCCGAGCGGGTGGTGGACCACCCGGTCCGACGCCAGGTGGTGAGCATCCTGATGCTGGCGGGCAACGCCGGGATCGTGGCCTCGGCCAGCACGCTCATCCTCGGCTTCCAGCGACTGTCCCACGGGGCGCCGGGCGCCGGGTTCCGGATCCTCCTGCTGGTGGCGGGGGTCATAGCGCTCGTGTTCGTCTCGAGGAACCGGTGGATCGACCGGCACCTGACCCGGCTCATCCGCCACGTCCTGTCCCGCTACACGGCCCTGCCCACCCGGGACCTGGCCGGCCTGCTCGAGCTGTCGGGGACCTACGCGGTGAGCGAGCTGGCCATCGGTGAGACCGACTGGGTCGCGGGGCACCGGCTGGGGGACCTGGGCCTCCGGGAGGAGGGGGTGGCGGTCCTCGGCGTCACCCGGGGCGGGCGGTATCGGGGGGATCCCGTGGGAGCCACGCGGCTGCTGGCCGGGGACATCCTCGTCGTCTACGGGCGGGAGGAGGTCCTGGGGGAGCTGGACCACCGTCCCGCCGGCCCGGCCGGCGACGCCCGGCACGCCGCGGCCGTCGACCGTCAGGCCAGGTTGGTCGCCGAGGCCGAGGTCCCCGACCAGCCGGACCACCCCGACCAGCCGGACCACGCGTAGCGTCCCGCCGACCCGGCGGGACGGCGTTGTCGGACGGTTCCCCGAGGGCGTGGCGCCGCTCCCACCTATACTGCTGGGCTTGTGGCCGGGCGCCTCGTGTACGTCTCGAGGCTGGTGCGCCTGCCACTGTTCGGACCCGACGGGACCGAGATCGGACGGATGGCCGACGTGGTCCTCGGCGCCGCCCGGGGTGAGCGACCACCCCTGGTCAACGGCTTCGTGGTGACGTTGCAGCGCCGGAAGGTCTTCGTGGCGGCCGGGCGGATCGGCGAGGTGACCAGCGGTGGGGCCCGACTGCGGCGGGGGGCGGTCGACCTCGGCCGGTTCGAGCTCCGCCCGGGGGAAGGCCTCGTGGCCGGATCGCTCTTCGGCAGGACCTTCCGGGGGCGCCGGGTCGTCGATGTCGCCATCCGCCCGGTCTCCGACGTCCCCTTCGCCTGGGAGGTGGCCACCGTCGCCCTGGGTGCGGGGCGCCTGGCCCGCCGCCAGGCGCGGGAGGTGCTGGACTGGTCGGAGGCCTCCACCCTGTTCACCGAGGAGCGTCCCGAGATCCGCCAGGCCGCGACCCTCGCTGCGCTGCACCCGGCGGAGATGGCGGTGGCGGTGCGCAGGCTGCCGGCCGAGCGGCGGCGGGCGCTCGCACGGGGGCTCGGGGACGAGCGGCTCGCCGACCTGCTGGAGGAGCTGCCCGAGGACGAGCAGGTCCGCCTGGTCGAGGATCTGGACCTCCAGCGGCTGGGGCACGTCCTGGACGAGATGGAGGCCGACGACGCGGCGGACCTGCTGGGGGCGTTCTCCCCGCCCCGACGGAACGAGCTGCTCGGGGCCATGATGCCCGATGAGGCCACCGCTGTCCGGCGTCTGCTCAGCTACGATCCTGCCACCGCCGGCGGGTTGATGACCCCCGACCCCCTCGTGGTGGGCCCGTCGGCCACGGTGGCCGAGGCCCTGGCCAGGGTCCGTGACCCGGACCGCTCCCCGGTCATCGCCGCCCAGGTGTTCGTCACCGAACCGCCCACGGCCACCCCGACCGGTCGCTACCTGGGCATGGCCACCTACCAGCGGCTGCTCCGGGAGCCTCCCTTCAGGCCGGTGGTCCGCTGCCTGGAGGACTATCCTGCGCCCCTGCCGGTGGAGGCGGGCGACCGGGAGGTCGCCTCCCGGGTGGCGGCCTATGACGCCGTGGCCCTGCCGGTGTCGGACGCGGAGGGACGGCTGGTGGGGGCGGTCACCATCGACGATGTGCTGGATCACGTCCTCCCCAAGGACTGGCGCAAGACCAGGAGGTAGATGCCCGTGGCCCGACCGGATTCCCTTGCCGTTCCCCGAGGCCGGAGGGGAAGGCCCCGCTACGATCCCGAGGCGGTCGGCCGGGTGTCGGAGGCCCTGGCGCGGTTCTTCGGCACGACCCGCTACCTGGCGATACAGACGGGCGTGGTGGCCGCCTGGATCACCTTCAACGTCGTGGCCATCAAGGCACTGCGCTTCGACCCGTACCCGTTCATCCTGTTGAACCTGGGGTTCTCCCTGCAGGCGGCCTACGCGGCCCCGCTGATCCTCCTGGCCCAGAACCGCCAGAGCGAGCGGGACCGCCTCGAGGTCGAGCGGGACCGTGACATGAACACCCGCCAGCTGGCCGACACCGACTTCCTGGCCAGGGAGCTGGCCGCCATCCGCATCACCCTCGAGGCGAACCTCGGTCAGGCGGACCTCCCCGAGACCCTTGCCAGACTGACCGAGACCGTGGACCGCCTCGCTCCCTCGAGCTCGGGCGGCGACTAGCCCCCCCGGTCGGGAACCGGCGCTCTCCCCGGACCGGGGCTAGAGGACCGCCTGGACCAGGAGGAAGACGTTGAGCCCGGTGATCACGGCGGTGCAGGACCAGGCCAGGATGGCGGTGGCCCGGCCGTTCACGTGGACCCCCATGACGTCGGCGCGGCAGGTGAGGAGCACCAGGGGGATCAGGGCCAGGGGGATCCCGAAGGAGAGCACCACCTGGCTCAGCACCAATGCGGTCGTCGGGTTCATGCCCACCGCCAGGATGGCCAGGGCGGGGGCCATCGTGATCGCCCGCCGCGCCATGAGGGGGACCCTGAACCTGACGAAGCCGGCCATGACCACCTGGCCGGCGTAGGTCCCCACGCTGGAGGAGGAGATCCCCGAGGAGAACAGGGCCACGGCGAAGGTCAGCGCCGCGGCGCCCCCGACGAGGCGGGCGAAGTCGGCGTGGGCCTGCTGGAGGGTGCTCAGCCCGGCCAGGGCCGGGGTGTGGAAGAGCTTGGCGGCGACCGCCAGCATCGCCATGTTGACCAGGCCGGCGAGGGTCATGGCGACGATGACGTCCAGGCGCTCGAACCGCAGCACCCGGCGGCGCTCCCGGTCGTCGCGGCAGTACAGGCGCCGGCTGGTCAGGCCCGAGTGCAGGTAGATGGCGTGGGGCATCACCGTGGCTCCCACGATGCCCACCGCCAGGAGGACGCTGTTCCCCCCGGCGAAGCCCGGGACCAGCCCCTGGAGGGACGCGTGGACACTCGGACCGATGCGCACCGTCTCGTACAGAAAGCCCATGAAGATGATCCCCAACAGGGCGCTGATGGCCAGCTCGAACCGGCGCAGCCCCCGCCTCTCCAGGTGCAGCAGGCCGAAGGCGAGCACGGCGGTCATGGCGCCGGCCGGCAGCAGGGGGACCCCGAAGAGGAGGTTGAGGCCCAGGGCGGCTCCCACGAACTCGGCGATGTCGGTGGCCATGCACATGAGCTCGGCCTGGGCCCACAGGCCCCAGGCGAGCGGACGGGCGAAGCGGTCCCTGCAGAGCTCGGGGAGGGTGCGGCCCGTGACCACACCGAGCTTCGCCGAGAGGTACTGGATCAACATGGCCATGACGTTGGCGGCGACGACCACCCAGAGGAGCAGGTAGCCGAACTGCGCTCCCCCCTGGATGTTGGTGGCGAAGTTCCCCGGATCGACGTAGGCGATGGCCGCGACGAAGGCCGGCCCGAGCATGGCGGCCGTCCCCCTGAGCCGCCCCCGGGCGAGCACCCGCTCCAGGGGGGTTGCCCCGGCCTCGGTTGTCCCGGCCTCGGTTGCCCCGGCCTCGGTGGCGGCCTCCGCCGAGGTCACCGTGTCACCGCATCACCCGGATCGCCCGCCTCGATCCACACCGCCGCGGCGACAGGCCCAGGGACCAGCTGGGTGGCCGATGTGTTCCGCACGAGCCGTGTCCCGTCAGGTTCGGTGCCGACCACCGTCACGGTGTCGCCCAGGCCGATGCGGCAGTCGCTGAGGAAGCGGAGGTGGTCGGGATCCCGATCGGACACCCGCACGACCCGCCCGGTGTCCCCCACCTCCAGGGTGGACATGGGCCGTCCCCGGACCGCCGCCAGCCGGCCGTCCCGGGTGGGGATGGGGTCACCGTGGGGGTCGACCTGGGGCTCGCCCAGCTTGGTGGCGATGAGCTCGCACAGCGCCGGGGACAGGCCGTGCTCGAGGGTCTCGGCCTCGTCGTGGACCCGGTCCCAGCTGAGGTCCAGGGTCTCGGCGAGGTAGAGCTCGAGGAGCCGGTGCCGGCGGATCACCCCCAGAGCGGCCCGACGGCCGGCCTCGCTCAGGCGGACGCCCCGGTAGGGCAGGTAGACCACCATGCCCAGGTCGTCGAGCTTCTTGAGCATCCCCGACACGGCCGCCGGGGTCACCCCGAGCCGCTCGGCGAGGACGTTGGTGGTGACCGCCCCGCCGTGCTCGGCCTCCAGGTGGTGGATCGCCTTGGCGTAGTCCTCCACCGCGGCCGAGACGGACCGCTCCTTGGCGCGCTCACCGGTGCCCGGGGCGGACTGGTCGGGGCCCTCGGCGACGATCATGGGACAGTTGTACCATGCCTGAATCAGGGATGCTTGAAACGTCGGCCACCGCGGCCGGCCCGCCGGGGGTCGCCGGCGGGCGTCCCGGTAGGCTGCGGTCGTCTCCCGGTGCCCCGGCCCGGGAGGCCCGGGCGGGGGCCTCGTGGGATCGCTTC
>DASQQH010000052.1:0-2055 GCA_035643555.1 Acidimicrobiales bacterium
GGAGGAGGCCGACGTGGTGGTGGCCCTCGGGCCCCGCCTGGGGGACGTCACCACCGCCGGCTACACCCGCCTCCGGGGCCCCGAGGCCGCCCAGGGCCTGGTCCATGTCCACCCGGACCCCGCCGAGCTCGGCCGGGTCTACCGCCCGGCCCTGGCCATCGCCGCCGATGTCACCGCCGTGGCGGAGGCCATGGCGGCCCTCCCCGCCCTGGACCCCGCCCCGTGGCGGGCGTGGGTGGAGGCCGCCCGCGGGGACTACCTGGCCTGGCGCACCCCGCCCGAGCCCCGCGGCGGCGGGGGACACGTGGACCTGGGGGCGGTGATGGTCGAGCTCCGCCGCCAGCTCCCCCCCGACGCCATCGTCGCCAGCGGGGCGGGCAACTACACGGGCTGGGTGCACCGGTTCCTGTCCTTCTCCCGCTTCCGGACCCAGCTGGCGCCCACCGGGGGCGCCATGGGCTACGGCTTCCCCGCCGCCCTCGCCGCCAAGGTCGTCCATCCCGACCGGGAGGTGGTGGCCGTGGCCGGCGACGGGTGCTTCCTCATGGCCGCCCAGGAGCTGGCCACCGCCGTCGGCGCCGACCTCCCGGTGGTGGTGCTGGTGGTCAACAACCACGCCTACGGCACGATCCGCCTCCACCAGGAGCGGCGCTATCCGGGCCGGCCGATCGGCACCGACCTGCACAACCCGGACTTCGCCTCCTACGCCCGGGCCTTCGGCGCCTACGGCGAGACCGTCACCACCACCGACGCGTTCCCCGCCGCCCTCGAGCGGGCCCGGGGGGCGGGCCGCCCGGCCCTGCTCGAGCTGGTGGTCGACCCGGAGGTGCTCACCCCCACCACCACCCTGGCCGACCTCCGGGCCGCCCATCCCTGACCCCTGCCCCCGGGAACCCGCACCGGGCGGGACGGGGCCCCGGCCGGGCGGGGGTGGGGCCGGCGCCGGGCTATGCCCGGCCGGCCCGGAGCTGGGCGACGACCTGGGCCACCTCCTGGCTGGGGATGGCGAAGCCGACCCGCGAGGCGGGCTGTCCGGGCGGGGGGGCCAGGGCGGCGGTGTCCATGCCCACGACCTGGCCCGAGGAGGACACCAGGGGCCCGCCGGAGATCCCCGGGGCGGAGAGGGCCGTGGTCTGCAGCAGCCCGCTCAGGTGCTCGACGGTCCCGGCGCGGGTGATGGCGTTCACCCGCTGGCCCTCGGCCGAGATCACCCCCTCGGTGGCCGCGGGGGTGCCCCCGGCACCGTGGGCGTTCCCGATGGCCACGATGGGCTGGCCCACCGTGGTCGTCGACCCGCCCAGGGGGACCGTGGGCAGGCCCGAGACCCCGTGGATCTGCAGCAGGGCCACATCCGCGGCAGGGTCGGCGCCGACGACCGCCGCCCGGTAGAGGTGGCCCCGCCCGGGGATGGCGATGGTGATCAGCGTGGCGTTGCGGATCAGGTGGTCGTTGGTCACCACCTGCCCCGAGGGCGTGAGGACCATGCCGGTCCCCAGCGCCCCCCGCCCCGTGGCGAAGGACGAGGAGATGTCCACCACAGCGGGATCGACCCGGCCGGTGATCTGGGACATCGACAGGGGTGGCGCCCCGGCCGGGGCGGCCGAGAGGGTGCGCGAGGGCCTCGCCGGCGCCGTCGTGGGGGGCGTGGGGGACGTGGGGGACCCCGCGGGGGACCCCGCGGTGGTCGGTGGCGAGGTGGTCACCAGCGGGGCGGAGGTGGGCGGGGCGGCCTGCAGGGGCCCGACCTGGGAACCCCCTGGAAGGCCCACCCCGGCGCTGATGCCGGCGGCCGCGCCCATCAGCACCGACGCGCCGGTCACCCCCGCCAGCCACCGGCCCCAGCGTCGGTGCTGGGACACCCGGCGGTGCCGTCCCCTTCCCCCCCGCTCCTGGAGTCCGGGATGGTGATCCATCACGCCTCCTTGGTCGGACACGGGCCGGCGGAGGCCCGGCCCCGCCCAGTCGCCCCGGGGGACCCGGCCGTCCCGTCGGCCACGGCGAACATGTGCTCCCGGCGTCCTCACCTGCTCGCACCCTTCGCCCGTTCGGCGGGAC
>DASQQH010000053.1:0-3296 GCA_035643555.1 Acidimicrobiales bacterium
CAGCACGAGAAGGCACAGGGCCGCCGGGGCGGCCAGGACGGCGAACCCCAGGCGATAGCCGGACAGGGCCACCATGCCGGCGACCAGCAGGGGGCCCAGCAGGGCACCGGACTGGTCCAGGGCCTCGTGGAGGGCGAACGACCACCCCCGGTTCGCCTCGGTGCTGGCCTGGGCCAGCATGGTGTCCCGGGAGGGGGTGCGGACCGCCTTGCCGAACCGCTCGCCCACCACCGCCAGGGCCGCCTGCCACAGCGCCTCGGTCGCGGCCAGGAGCGGGACCGCAACCATGGTGACGGCGTAGCCGGCGATGGCGATGGGCCAGTACCGGCGGGTGCGATCCGACACCGGCCCGCTCGCCAGACGCAGGACCAGCGCCGCCGCCTCCCCGATGCCGGTGATGAAGCCCACCAGGGCGGCCCCTGCCCCGAGGGTCGCCAGGAAGGGCCCCACCACCGCCCTGGCGCCCTCGTAGACGAGGTCGCCCAGCATGCTCACCACCCCGAAGCCCACCACGAACTGCAGGGGGCGGAGCCGGTTGGGGGGGTCGGGTCCACCGCCGGCCGGCCGCTCGGGGGCCACGGGGTCGCCGGCCCGGCCGCCCCTCCCGCCCGGCTCCGCCGGGGGATCATCCTGGTGGTCAGCCATGACGGCCCGAACATTGCATCCGCGATCGGGGTCGAGCCAGCTCTCGCCTGCGCAGGGTCCCGGGCAACGGTGGGGGGCGCCGAGCCCGGGCGGACCAGGCGTTCCCCACCTGAGGCCGCTCCGTCCTGGGCGACCGGCACCACGGGCTGGGGACATAGGCATTGCCCGTGGTGGGTAGACGCCCGGAGAACGAGGACCGACGCGACGCGAAAG
This sequence comes from Acidimicrobiales bacterium, assembly GCA_035643555.1. Taxonomy (GTDB): domain Bacteria; phylum Actinomycetota; class Acidimicrobiia; order Acidimicrobiales; family JAJPHD01; genus DASQQH01. The sequence continues at coordinate 859 of DASQQH010000053.1, forward strand.
GTGATGACCTTGGCACAGACCCGACGCGAACGCGGCCCCCTGGAGCCCCTGGAGCGCAGCCTGTCGGAGTTCCGTCCCCTCGAAGGCGTCCGGCGATTGCTGGAGGAGGACGAGGTCCGAGTCGAGGAGTTCGTCGAGGACGGTCAGCTGGTGGTGCGTGCCGACCTCCCCGGGGTGGATCCCGATCGGGACATCGACATCTCCATCGTGGACGGCAACCTCCGCATCCGGGCGGAGCGGCGCCACGAGGAGCAGGTCCAGCGCCGCAACTACCGCCGCTCTGAGATCCGCTACGGCTCGTTCTCCCGGGTCCTGCCGCTGCCGGCGGAGGCCAAGGAGGACGACATCAAGGCCAGCTACAAGGACGGGATGCTCGAGGTGCGGGCGCCGATCGACCCGGACGCTCCGAAGCCCTCCAGGATCCCCATCACACGGGGCTGAGCCCCCTCGGGGGGCTGCTGGATCCGGCCGGGCGTCCGGGATGGACGCCGGCTGGTGCCCCGTGTTCGTCCACGCACACAGAAAGGAGGGACCGTGATGGCCGAGACCGGTCATACCACCGGGACCAAGGACAAGGACTACAACCTGCTCTCGTACACCGAGTCCTGCCTGGACAACATCCTCCGCCTGGAGAGCTATGTCCAGGACGCCGAGCGGGACGGAGACCGGGAGCTCGCCGACCTGTTCCGCCGCGCCCAGACCGACAGCCGGAAGGGCGCCGAGCAGGGCAAGCAGCTCCTCGCCGCTCGGCTGAGCGCCTAGCTGGCCCAGGACGGGGAGCGGGGGCCGGACCCCCGCTCCCCCTCCTCCCGGGCCCGTCGGCGGGCACGGGTCCGAGGGTCGAGCCCACCGGGACCCCCGGCATCGGGCCCCGATCCGCACCGGTCGGATCCCATCGGCGGATCGTTCGCGCCACGGCCGTCCCGAGCCGGCCCAGGCGGGCTCCACCGGTCCGGGTGATGACCTACGGTGGCCACGTGGCAACACAGAGCACCCAGCTGGACCAGTCAGCCCCGATCCGGCTGGCCTCCTATCAGCGCTGTGTGGCCCGGCTACGGGCCGCCTGGCCCCCCTTCGCCGACCGCAGACGCCAGCGCCTCCGCCAGGGCCTGTTCGACGCGCCGGCCGAGAAGGTGGCCGAGAACGTCCTGGAGGACCTGTTCACCACCGTGCTGGACTGGTCGTTGGACGACGTGGCCCTCCAGGTCGGCCGGGCCGACCTGGTGCTGTCCGACCACGGGGTCAAGCGGCTGGTCCTCGAGGTCAAGCGCCCAGGGGCCCTCCTCTGGCACCGCGCCGCCGTGGCGCGGGCGCTGGACCAGGCGCTGGGCTACGCGGCACGGCAGCGGGTGGACGCGGTGGCGGTCAGCGACGGGACCATGCTCTACGCCGCGGACGTGGTCAACGGCGGCCTGGCGGACCGGGTCCTGGTGGCCCTCGATGCCCCCGACCCACCCCTTGAGCTGTGGTGGGTGTCGGTGCACGGCATCTACCGCTCGCCACCCGCCACCGCCGGGCACCTGAGCCTGCTCCCCGACCCGCCGCCGACCGAGGAGCCCTCCCCGGCCCGGCGTGACGCCCCCCTGCTCCACCACCGGTACGGCCTCCCGGCGACCTGCTTTGCCTTCGTGGGAGCCGGCGACGACCCGAGGACCTGGAAGCTCCCCTACCTTCTCGCCGACGGCTCGCCCGATGCCAAGCGACTGCCCAAGGCAATCCAGTCCATCCTCAGCAACTACCGGGGGACGAAGGTGACCCTCCCCCGGTCGGCGGTCCCCGACGTGTTGACCAGGTTGGCCGGCGCGGCGAGGACCGCCCGCAAGTTGCCCTGCCAGGACGCGAGCACGGCGGCGGTCTACGTCGAGGCCCACCGGGCGCTGCACCAGCTGGGGCGCCTGGGGGAGGTCGGCTGCTGCGCCCAGGGCGGGGCCTGACCGGCAGGTCGCCACCGAGAGCCCCGAGCCACGGGCAGGGCGCCCTGCGGCCGGCGGGGCCGAGGCCCACGCCTGGTGCCGCTGCCGAGGCCGCGGTGCAGGGCGGGGTGTCGGGCGCAACGGTCCTGGACCCCCGATCGCCCGCCACCGGCCGAAACGGCACTGGGCGACCACCGCCCGCCCGGGCCGCATCCGGTGGGGGACTCACCACGCGAGCCGGCGCCCCGCCGGCCCCTCATCCAGCCCGGTCACCCGCATGGTGATGTTCCACCGACCCGGCGTGGGGCCCAGGTCCACCGGGGCGGTGCCGGGGAAGATCCGGGGGACCCCGTGATAGGCGAAGCGGGAGGGGCCCCCGAAGACGAAGAGGTCCCCGGAGACCAGCTCGAGGTCGGTGGCGGGGCCGTGCCGGGCCGCGGGACCGCCGAACCTGAACAGGCAGGTGTCCCCCATGCTCAGGGAGACCACCGGCTCGTTCACCCGCTCGTCCTTGTCCTGGTGCAT
>DASQQH010000054.1:0-8883 GCA_035643555.1 Acidimicrobiales bacterium
ACGACGGCGTGTGGTCCCCCGAGACCGGCCACGACCCCTTCCTGCCTCTGGCGCTGGCGGCGGAGCACACCTCCACCCTCGAGCTCGGCACCGGCATCGCGGTGGCCTTCGCCCGCAACCCGATGAACCTTGCCATGCTCGCCAACGACCTGCAGGGCTACGCCCGGGGCCGCTTCATCCTGGGCCTCGGCTCCCAGATCAAGGCCCACATCGAGAAGCGGTTCAGCATGCCCTGGTCCCACCCGGCCCCCCGGATGCGGGAGCTGATCCTCGCCATGCGGGCCATCTGGGACTGCTGGCACAACGGCACCAAGCTCTCCTTCCGGGGGGACTACTACAGCCACACCCTGATGACCCCCTTCTTCAGCCCGGGCCCCAACCCCTACGGCCCACCGAAGGTGTTCCTGGCCGCGGTGGGCCCGGTCATGACCGAGGTGGCCGGTGAGGTGGCCGACGGCATGCTGGTCCACGGCTTCACCACCGAGCGCTATCTCCGGGAGGTGAGCCTGCCGGCGCTGGACCGGGGGCTGGCCAAGGCCGGCAGGACCCGGGGGCAGGTCCAGGTCTCCTACTCCGGGTTCGTGGTGACCGGCTCGACCGAGGCGGAGATGGAGGAGGCGGCACGCGGGGTCAAGGCCCAGATCGCCTTCTACGGCTCCACCCCCGCGTACCGGCCCGTCCTCGAGCTTCACGGCTGGGGGGACCTGCAGTCCGAGCTCAACGCCCTTTCCAAGCGGGGGGAGTGGACCCGCATGGGGGAGCTGATCGACGACGAGATGCTGCGGACCTTCGCCGTGGTCTGCGCCCCCGAGGACGTGCCCGCTCGGGTCAAGGAGCGGTTCGGCGACGTCGTCGACCGGTTCAGCTTCTACGCCCCCTACCAGGCCGAGCCCGAGCGGTGGCGGTCCGTGCTGGCCGGCTTCCGCGCCCAGGGACGGAGCTGAGGGCCGGCCCGGCGCCGCTCGGCTACGCCGGCTGGAGCTCGGCGCCCAGGTAGCGCTCCCGGCACAGCGCCCGCTGGAGCTTGCCCGAGGAGGTCTTGGGCAGGCTGCCCGGCCCCACCAGCACCACGTCCCTGGCCGGCATCCCCACACTGCCCCGGACCCGCTCGGCCACCACCCGCCGCAGCGCGTCGGCGTCCTCCTCCCGGGTCTCGGCCACGACCACCAGGCCCTCCCGCCCCCGCTCGGACCCTACCCCGAAGGCGATGACGTTGCCGGCTCGCACGCCGGCCACCTCCCCCACCGCCCCCTCGACATCCTCGGGGTAGATGTTGCGCCCCCCGACGATGATGACGTCCTTCGACCGGCCACAGACCACCAGGTCGCCGTCGGCGAGGTAGGCGAGGTCGCCGGTGCGCAGCCAGCCATCGGGGGTGAAGGCCTCGGCCGTGGCATTCGGGTTGTTGAAGTAGCCGGGGGTGACCGAGCTCCCCCGGATCTGCAGCTCCCCCACCTCCCGGTCGGGGCGGGGCCGCGGGGTAGGGCTCTCGTGGTCCACCACCCGTACCTCCAGATCGCCGACCGGCCGGCCCAGGCGGGGCAGGCGGCGGGTGGTCGCGGCGTCGGTGTCCGCCGGCACCGCCGCCCCCTCCTTCTCCAGGGTGAGGCGGTCCACCGCGTCGGTCGCCATGCCCCCGAACAGCGGGGGGAAGGTCACCGCCAGGGTGGCCTCGGCCATGCCGAAGACGCAGAACGCCGCCCGGGGATCCAGTCCGTGGGGTGCCCCCGCCGCACAGAACCGCTCCACGACGGCGGGATCGATGGGCTCGGAGCCGTTCAGGGCGAGCCGCCAGGATGAAAGGTCAAGCCCGCTCATCCGGGGAAGCGCCCGGGCGGCCAGGGCGTAGGCGAAGTTGGGCCCGGCCGTGCAGGTGCCCCGGTAGGCGCTCATCCACTCCATCCACCTCGAGGGCGCCGCCATGAAGTCCTGCGGGGAGGCCAGGACCAGGTCGGTGCCGGTCACCATGGGCACGGTCAGGCAGCCGATGAGGCCCATGTCGTGGTAGAGGGGCAACCACGAGACGGTGACGTCGTCGGGGGCGAAGGACACCCCCTGGGTGATCGCGTCCAGGTTCGCCCCGACCCGGGCGTGGGGCAGGATGACCCCCTTGGGGTCGGCGGTCGATCCACTGGTGAACTGGACGATGGCCACGGCCTCGGGGTCGATGGAGACCGGCGCGAAGCGCTCCGCCCGCCGGGAGCGCCTGCCGGCGCCGCCGCCAGGCGCTGGGACCACCTGGTCCAGGGGGATCAGCGGTGGATCGTCGGGTCCTTGCTCCGCCACGCCGGCCAGGGCCGGTTCGACCAGACACACCCGGGCCCGGGCGGCGGCGAGGCGCTTCCTGGTCTGGACCACGAAGTCCTCCAGGGAGCCCAGGCGGAGGGGCAGCGGCAGGATCACCACCGTGGCACCGGCCAGCCAGGTGGCCTGCACGGCGGTCACCATGGCCCGCGAGGAGGTCCCGAGCAGGGCGACGTGGTCGCCCGGTGCCACCCCCTGCTCCGCCAGGGACACCGCCGTCGCCCTGGCGTCCTCGTGGAGCCGGGACCAGGGAACCCGCTCGGCCGAGTCGGCGGTCACGAAGGTGGCCGCCCCGGTCTCGCAGGCTGCCTCGATCCGCTGGGGGAGGGTGGACGTCATCGGTGCTTGGACCGGCCGGGGGGTGCGGAGGTTACTCCCCGGTCGCCGACCCGACCCACGTCGGGCCGGACGGCCCCTCGCCCTGCCCGGGCGTGGTCACCCCACCACGTTGACGAGCTTGGGGGGGCGGGCGATGACCCGGCGTGGCTCCCGTCCGCCCAGGTGCTCGGCGACCTTGGGCGAGGCCAGGGCCAGGGAAACGGCCTCCTCCTCTCCGACCGAGGGCGCCACTTCCAGGCGGTCGCGGACCTTGCCGTTGACCTGCACCACCAGGGTGACCGTGGCCGGACGGGCCAGCTGGGGGTCAGGCACCGGCCAGTTCTGGCGGTGGACCTCGGTCCCGTGGCGGCGCTCCCAGAGCTCGGCGGCCAGGTGGGGCGCCATCGGGGCCAGGAGCAGGCACAAGGCGTCCACTCCCTCGGCCAGGGTGGCCCGGCGGGGCCCCTCGGCCGCCGCCAGGTAGCGGTAGAGGGTGTTGGTCAGCTCCATCAGATGGGCCACCGCCGTGTTGTAGGACCACCGCTCCAGGTCGTCGGTGACCGCCTGGATGGTCCGGTGCACGGCCCGGCGCACCTCGATGTCGGCCTCGGTCGCCTGCCTGTCCATGCCCTCGGCGGGCTGGGCCTCCCCGGTCCCGAGCCGCCACACCCTGGCCAGCCAACGGGCCATCCCCTCGATCATCTCGTCGGTCTGGTCCGTCCAGTCGACGTCGTCCCCGGGCGGGCCCACGAAGAGGTGGAAGAGCCGCAGGGCGTCCGCCCCCACCGTGTCGAAGTAGCGCTGGGGCGCCACCACATTCCCCCGGGACTTGGACATGGCCCGTCCCCCCAGCCGGAGCATCCCCTGGGTGAACAGCCGCTGGAACGGCTCCCGAAGCTCCGAGGGGGCGAACCCCAGATCGGCCAGGGCCCGGGTGAAGAACCGGGCGTAGAGCAGGTGGAGGATGGCGTGGGTGATGCCGCCGATGTACTGGTCGACGGGCATCCAGTGCGCCGCGGCGGCCTGGTCGAAGGGGACGGACTCGCTCCAGGGGTCGCAGAACCGCAGGAAGTACCAGGACGAGTCGACGAAGGTGTCCAGGGTGTCGGTCTCCCGCCGCCCCCTGCCCCCGCAGCGGGGGCAGGGGGTCCACAGGAACGCCTCGTGGCGGGCGAGGGGCGCCTCCCCGGTGGGGCGCAGCTCCACGTCGTCAGGCAGGAGCACCGGCAGGTCCTCCTCGGGGACCGGGACGGTCCCGCAAGCGTCGCAGTAGATGATGGGGATGGGGCAGCCCCAGTAGCGCTGCCGGCTCACCAGCCAGTCCCGCAGGCGGTAGTTCACCCGGCGCCGGCCGATCCCCTCCCGCTCCAGCCAGTCGGCGGCGGCGGCCTTGGCCTCGTCCACGGCCATCCCGTCCATCCAGGCGCTGTTGATCTTGGGCCCGTCGCCGGTGTAGGCCTCCCCCGTCCACCCCTCGGGCGGCGCCACCGTGCGGACCACCGGCAGGTCGTGGGCGGCGGCGAACTCCCAGTCCCGCTGGTCCTCGGCGGGCACGGCCATGATGGCCCCGGTCCCGTACCCCATGAGGACGTAGTCGGCCACATACACCGGCACCGGGGCGGCGGTGAGCGGGTTGACCACGAACGACCCGGTGGCCACGCCCTGCTTGGTCCCCCCCTCGGCGCTCTGGCGCTCGATCTCGGAACGTCGCCCGGCGGCCTCCCGCAACTCCTCAACCGCGGCACGGTGCTCCGGGGACACCAGCTCGTCCACCAGGGGATGCTCGGGGGCCACCACGGCGTAGGTCATGCCCGCGACCGTGTCGGGCCGGGTGGTGAAGACCCTGAGGGCCAGATCGGAGCGACCCTCGACGGCGAGGTCGATCTCGGCCCCCTCCGAGCGCCCGATCCAGTTGCGCTGCATGGTCTTGACCCGCTCGGGCCACTCGAGGTCGTCCAGGGAGTCCAGCAGCTCGTCGGCGTAGGCGGTGATGCGCAGGAACCACTGCTCCAGCTCCCGGCGGACCACCTGGTCCCCCGAGCGCTCACAGGTCCCGTCGGGCAGGACCTGCTCGTTGGCCAGGACCGTCTGGCACCCCGGACACCAGTTGACCGGCGCGCTCGCCCGGTAGGCCAGGCCCGCCCGGAACATGGCCAGGAAGAACACCTGGTTCCAGCGCATGTACTCGGGGTCGTGGCTCCGTACCTCCCGACGCCAGTCGTAGGCCGCCCCGAGGGCCCGGAGGCTTCCCCGCAGCTCCTCGATCCGGGCATCGGTGTAGCTACGGGGGTCGAACCCGCCCTGGATGGCCGCGTTCTCAGCGGGCAGGCCGAACGAGTCGAACCCGATCGGTGACAGGACGCCATAGCCGAGCATGGACCGCCATCGCACGTTGAGGTCCCCGAAGGTGTAGTTCCGGACGTGGCCCTGGTGGGCGGGGCCGCTCGGGTAGGGGTACATGCAGAGCACGTAGTAGGGGGGTCGGTCGTCGGCGGCGTCGACCTCCCAGGCGCCTTCCGAGGCCCAGCGCTCCTGCCACTTCTTCTCCACCGCGCGCACGTCGTAGGCCTCTGCCATGTCCCCGGATGCTACCGAGCGAACGGCGGGGGTCTGGCGTCCGGTCACCGGGGGTGGAGACCACCAGCTACCGCATTGCCAAGGATGGCCTGCGTCCACCACGCTGGTAGCAATGACCGAGACGGGCTGGCACCTGGCCAGCTGGCAGGAGCACCGGGCCGACCAGCAACCGGTCTGGCCAGACCCCGGCCCCCTTGAGGCCGCCCTGAAGGAGCTCTCGGGGCTCCCACCGCTGGTATTCGCCGGCGAGGCCCGCCACCTCCAGGCCTCGCTGGCCGAGGTGGCTGCCGGCCGGGCGTTCCTCCTCCAGGCGGGCGACTGCGCCGAGTCCTTCGCCGACTGGAGCGCCGACGCCATTCGGGACAAGCTGAAGGTGATCCTTCAGATGGCCGTGGTCCTGACCTACGGTGCCGGGGTCCCGGTGGTCAAGGTGGGGCGGATCGCCGGCCAGTTCGCCAAGCCCCGCTCGGTGCCGACCGAAGTGGTCGACGGCGTCGAGCTCCCGGCCTTCCGGGGCCATATCGTCCACGACGACTCGCCGACCGCCGAGGCCCGGGTCCCGGACCCGGTCCGCCTGGTGGCGGCCTACCACCAGGCGGCCTCCACCCTCAACCTGGTGCGGGCCTTCACCAAGGGCGGCTTCGCCGATCTCTCCCAGGTCCACGTGTGGAACCAGGAGTTCGTCTCCGGCAGCCCCGAGGGGCGCCGGTACGAGGCCATCGCCTCCGAGATCGAGCGGGCGATGCGGTTCATGGCGGCCTGCGGGATCGACCTGTCCGCCGAGGGGACCCTCCACCAGGTCGACTTCTGGACCAGCCACGAGGCCCTGCTCCTCCCCTGGGAACAGGCCCTCACCCGGCAGGACTCCCTGACCGGCGACTGGTACGACTGCTCGGCGCACCTGCTGTGGGTGGGTGAGCGGACCAGGGACGTGGAGGGGGCACACGTCGAGTTCCTGCGCGGGATCAAGAACCCGGTGGCGGCCAAGCTCGGCCCGGGTGCCACCCCGGGGGAGGTGGTCGAGCTCTGCCGGGCCCTGGACCCCGACCGCACCCCCGGGCGGCTGACCCTCGTGGCCCGGATGGGCGCTGGACGGGTGGAGTCCGTCCTCCCACCCCTGCTGGCTGCCGTGGCCGACGCCGGCCATCCCGTCGTGTGGGCCTGCGACCCCATGCACGGCAACACCTTCCTCTCCGACGGGGGACGCAAGACCCGACGCTTCGACGACGTCCTGGCCGAGATCAAGGGCTTCTTCGCCGCCCACCACGCGGTGGGGACCTTCCCCGGCGGCGTCCACGTCGAGCTCACCGGCGACGACGTCACCGAGTGCCTGGGCGGGGCCGCCGAGGTCCTGGAAGACCACCTGGCGCTCCGCTACACCACCACCTGCGACCCCCGGCTCAACGCCAGCCAGTCTCTGGACCTGGCCTTCCGGGTGGCCGAGCTGCTGCGCACCTGAGGACCGGGGACCCTGGGGGCCGGGGCTGGACGGGGGCCGCGGCTTGCCTGGTAGTGTCGGGTCCGCTCCCGGGGGCGTAGCTCAGTTGGTAGAGCGCTTGACTGGCAGTCAAGAGGTTCGTGGGTTCGAGTCCCATCGCCTCCACGTAACACCCCAGGTCAGGGGCCTGCTTCGCTCGGGAGGCGGACCCCGGGCCTGGGGTTTTGCTACCACGGTGCCAACACAAGGAGCAGCCAGCTGCCCGGGAACAGCCCCGGTAGCCGGCGGGGAGGGGGAGGAGGCGGCACTGGGCCTTCAAGGGCGATCCGGCCCCCGAAGCAGGTTCGGGCTCAGGACCATCTTCTGCTCGAGCTCATCCCCGGACACAGCCCCCCACCGGCTCCCAGCATGTAGCTCGCCCCCCGGTCGGCCGCCACGTGGCCGCCTTCTCGAACACGAGGGAGTGGAGGTCGGCGGTGATGCTGGTTGAGCTGTGCGCAGCCGTTCGGACACCACCCTCATCCGTACCCCGGCTTCGCCCGATGCCGTGGCACAGGAATGCCTGAGGCCGTCGATGGTGAGCCTGGGCAGCCCGGCCGCCCGCACCCGCTGGTCGAAGATGGCGGCGAGGCGCTGGGGATGGTAGCCCTCGCCGTCCTTTCGGGTGACCACGAGGCCTGGGGCCACCCGGGCCGGTCCCCACGCCATGCGCTCCTTGGCCTGGGCCTTGCGATGCGCCCGGAGGCCGCCACCGCCTCGGCGTCGAGGGCGATGGTGGCCGCCCACGTGGTCGACCTGGGGGTGGTGGTCTGAACCCGGTAGCCAACGGGGAGCCGGTTCTGGGTCACCGTTAGGCGTCCCTTGAGGGGGCCTGGGTTCCCCGGACAAGCCCCTCGCCGTGCACGACGTTCCGACGATAACCCCGGACTCGTTGCTCACCCCGAGGAGCTCCTGCTCGGGGAGATCCCAAGCGAGGCACACACCAACGGGCCGGCCGTGGGGGCCGCCCGGGCTTGTGGGAACGCCCGGTGGACTGTCGCTAACTTCCTGGGTCGACGGAGCTACTACGACGTCGTGTACTGCGTGCCCTCCAGCCCTGCGAGCTCGGCCTCGTAGGTGGCCAGGACCGTCCGAAGCTGTGCCAGGGCTTCTGCCGGCAGCTCTCCCACTGCTCCCTCCGCCACCCACCTCGCTGCAGCCGCCAACGACGCCAGCTCATAGGGCTGCAGCGTGATGCGCAGGCCCGCGGTCCCCACACGCTCCAGCCTCATCTCAGGCCGCTGACCCCTGCTGCTCGGCGACGTAGGCCGCTATCTGGCGAACCTCCTCCGCGAACTCGTCATAGTCCTGGCGGATACCATTCACGTACACGCTCCAGCCCACCGTGTACTTGGCGAACTGCACGGCCTCCTGGATCTCCGCCTCAGTGGCGCCGAAGAGCTTCGCCGCCTCGGTGTGGAACAACGTGCAGTACCTGCACTTCGTCTCTGCATGGACCGCGACGCCCATCAGCTCCTTGTACTTGTTCGGGATCCGCGTCTCGCCGAACTCGAGACGCTTCATCAGCTCCCACTCGAGGTCGAGTAGCTCGTCCGGGATCGACGCGATGAAGCCGGGGACCAAACCGAAGGTCTCCTTGATCTCAGCTTCCACCTCGCCGCGGGACCGTACGTCTGCCATAGGTCAACTCCCCTCCTTCGCACCCGACGATGACTGATTGTCCTCCGACCCAGTACGGGTGCGAACTCCTATCCCAACAGCAGCTTCCTGCCAGGCCGTGTGCGATGTCAAGGAACGACGTCGCATGCTGAGAGAAATCAACGAATAGTTCACAATGGGTCCTCAGGTGGGGACCCCCAAGCACGTGTCCCAGCCGCTCACTCGATGGACGAGTGCTCGGAAATCGGGGATGATGATATTGGGCAATGGCCGACGCGGCCATTGTGTGTTAGGGCATCTACCAGCCACCGGGTGGCGATGCCTAGGAGGGCGCTGAAGTAGAAGCTCCCTCGTACGCCGCCGAGGCGGTTCTCGCCCGGCCAGCGGCATGGGACGGTGGCATTCGGGCCAGGGGAAGACTGCCGGTGTCAGGCAGTGGCCGCCATCCCCGGGTTCAGGTGGTCCCGAGCACCCAGGTCCCCCCGTCGGGGTGCAGGCCCAGGGTGGCAAGGCGTGCCCAGTTGATGGCCCCGGCCCTGGTCCACAGGTCGGTTGTCACCCGCAGGAGTCCCCGGGTCCTGGCCCGG
>DASQQH010000055.1:0-2839 GCA_035643555.1 Acidimicrobiales bacterium
CACGGTCCACTCCGGCAGGCCCAGCGACGCCCGAAAGCCCGGCGCCGCCAGCAGGGGGTTGGCGGGCCAGTCCCTCCCACCCAGTCGCAGCTGGACCAGGGGCAGGGGCCGGAGCCGGTTGAGGCCGGGGCGGCGAGGGACGGCGGCCACGACCTCGAGGACGTCCCCCTCGCCCAGGTCGGCGTGGAGCCACCCCCACCGCTCGGCGTTGCCGTGCCCGTAGATGCGGGCCGCCGCCCCGGGGGCGCCGTCGAGGGACCAGCTGCGGTGGTCGGTCTTCACCACCCCCGAGAAGGCCGCGGCCGGCGAGGGGACGATCTGGGCCGCCGGGAGGAGCTCGCGCCGCCAGACGAGGCGGGGGAAGGTGAACAGGGGCCTGGCGTCGAGCTCGTAGGCGAGGTCCCAGGACGCCGATCCTGCCCGTCCGGCGCGCCGTCCCGGGGAGACGGTGACCTCCCTGCAGGCGAACCAGGGTTCCTCGCCCACCGGGGAGGGGCCGAACCGGACCAGCTCGGGAGGTTCGTCCGGGGGGAAGACGCCGAGCCAGCCGTGGCAGTGCGGGGCCCGGCCGGCTGTGGGGGCGACCAGCTCGTGGTGGAGCCAGAAGCCGGTGCCCGTCGCCGGGTCGGTGACGGTGTCGTACCACACCTCGAGGCGCCCGGGTCTGCCGTCCCAGCGCCGGGCGTGGTGGTGGGTGGGGTCCCCGCCATCGGGGAGGCGACCCACCCGGACGCTGGAGACCAGCCCGGCGGTGCGTGCGAGGGGGAACCGCAGCTCCGCCGTCCCCACGAGCGAGCCACCTGGGCCGTAGATGGTCCCGGGCAGGGTGGTCCAGGTCCGCAGGGGCCGGAGCCACTCGATCGACTTCCATCCGTCGAAGCGGTACGGGGCGCCGTCGTCACCGGTGAAGTCGAAGCTGTACCGGATCCGCCGCTCTGCCACCGGGGAGATCTCGATCGTGCCGACGGCCTTGCGGGCGTTGCCCAGCCCGGCGGCGTCGACGGTCCCGGTGATCGTCCCCGACACGGTCCCGAGCGGGTTGAGGAGCTCGGGCATCGCCACGTCGATGTCGAAGCGGCATGCGGCGGGGGCGCCCTCAGGGCGTCGCCATGTACCGACCATCGCCTCCGAGAAGCGCATGCCGCTGCTCATGGCGTCCTCCTTCCGAGGTGGCGCACCCGGCCTCGCCAGCCCTGCGGGGAGCTGGTGGGTGCGGGTGAGCCGACATGACCGATGGGATGGTCCACCGGGAGGCCCGGTGAGGGCGGTACCACGTGGAACCCAGTGCCTGGGAACGCCGGTTACCCTGCCACGGCCCACCTCCCCGGGCAAGCGGGCATCCTGCCCCCTGGCCCCGGTCCGGACGTCGGTGCGCGCCCATACCAGGGCCAGGGTCCCCGGTGCCCCCCGGCCCCGCTCAGGGGGCCTGCTGGGCCGGGCCAGGCGCCCGTCGCCGTGCCCGGGCCAGGTCCCGGTCGCTGGCCGCGAGGAGCTCGGTCATGGCCGCCGCGGCGGCCGTCGGATCCCGCTGGCGAACGCCGGCCAGCACGGCGGCATGCGCGGGGACCGAGTCGCGCCAGTCGAGCACCCCGTGGACCAGGCGGCCCCGGGCCCGCAGGCCGGTCTCGATCACGACCTCCATCCGGGCCAGCAGTTCGTTGCCGGTGGCCCACAGCAGCGCCCGGTGGAACGACAGGTCGGCGTCGATGAAGGCGTCCCGATCCCCGTCGGCGGCGCGCATGGCGGCCAGACTGGCGTCCAGGGCCGTCCGCGCCTCCTCGCTTCCCCGACTCGCCGCCAGGCGAGCGGCGGCGGGCTCCACGGTCTGGCGGAGCTCGGCCAGGTCGTCGAGGAAGCCGGCCTGCCCGCCCGACTGGAACTGCCAGCGCAGGAGATCGGGATCGAGCAGGCTCCAGGCCTCCCGGGGCCGGACGAAGGTCCCCCGGCGTGGGCGGGCGTCGACCAGGCCCTTGGCGGCGAGGACCTTCAAGGCCTCTCGCACCACGGTCCGGCTCATACCGAGCTCGGCCTCCAGCGCCTCGGGGTCGAGGAGGTCCCCGGGGGCGTGGGTCCCGCTGACGATCCGGTGGGCCAGTTCCTGGACGGCCTGTCCGTGAAGTCCACGTCCCGGGTACGTGCTCACCGCACTCCTCTCGCCTGGCCGGGTCGGCGGCCGTCGGCCCGCGGACGTGGCCGCCGACCTATGTCGGGGCCCCGTCGATAACTAGGCATATTGTACGACAAGATCTTGACACTACGGGCCGGCTCGCCTTAGGATCCCGAGACATCAGACGTGTGTCACCCGGCGGGGCCTAAGTCCCCTGACAGGGGCTGGCGGAGGCCCACGACCTCGAAAGGGGAAGGCGGGATGTCAGGTGAAGGGCACGGGCGGTTCAGGTCGCGTTCACATAATGGGACGCGCTGGCTGGGGGCGAGAAGAATGGCCGCGGGGAAGGGGATGGTGTCTCTCGGCCTAGGCCTGTCGGCGGCCCTCGTGCTGGCATCCTGCTCGAGCGGGACCGCCGCCACCTCGGGCAGCGGCAAGAGCGGCGGCATTGATATCGCCCTCTCGAACTCCTACATCGGGAACACGTGGCGGATCGAGATGGAGAACGAGTACAAGGCCGCCTGCCACATGCCCCCTTTTAAGGGGCATGTGAAGTGCTCGGTCTACAACGCCAACAACAATGTGAGCTCCCAAAAGCAGCAGCTCTCGGGTATGGTCGCCAGCGGCGTCCAGGCGATCGTCACCGACGCCGCCTCACCGACCGGGCTGAACGGCACCATCAAGCAGGCGTGCTCGAGAGGAATCCTCGTGGTCTCCTTCGACAACACCGTC
>DASQQH010000056.1:0-3741 GCA_035643555.1 Acidimicrobiales bacterium
CAGGGGCGGGCGGGGTGCTCACCCGCCCCGGGGACACCGCCCGACGGGCCCGGCAGAGGCCCCTGGCCGGGATCCGCCCGCGGGTCAGTGCCGACACGGGCGTGGCCCCGACCGTCGCCGGCCCGGTGGTCACCCAGGGGACGACCCTGATCCCGGGCCCGCCGGCGGCTCCTGGACCGGTCCCACCCCGGCCACCGCTGGCGGCCGGCAGGCGGCGACTCAGCCGCCGTAGGACATGCGGGTGTCCTCCATCCGCAGGACGGGGAGCTCCTCCTCCCCGGTCGCCCCGGCGTGCACCACCTCGCCGAGGAACACCGTGTGGCTGCCGACGTCGATGCCCTGGCGGACCTCGCAGTCCAGCCACGCCACCGCCCGCTCCAGGATCGGCGCCCCCGTCGCCGCCTGCCACACCGGGAAGCCGTTGAGGGTGCCGTCGTCGCGGCGCTCCACCGGCTTGACGAACTTGCGCACGATGGCCCGGTCAGACCGATCGAGGAGGGACAGGGCAAAGACCCCGCCGGCCGCCACCAGCTCCGCGGTGCGCGCGGCCTGGTCGACGCTCACGGCCACCAGCTTGGGCTCGGTCGCCACCTGGGTGGCCCAGTCCAGGGTCATCAGGTTCTGGCGGTCCTCGTGCCGGCTGCCCATCACGTAGAGCCCCGTGGGCATGCTCCACAGCACCCGACGACGGAGCCGGTCGTAGGCCTCGGGGTCCTGGCCCTCGGGGATAGGGCCCACGATGGTGCGGGGGGCGGCCACCCACCCGACCCTAGTGGTGCGCCCACGACATGGCTCGAGCGTGGCACCCACGCTCCCGGGGGCGGCGCCTGGGGGCCCTGGCCACCCGGGGCCCGCGGGACCGCCCGCCAGGGTGGTGGCCCGGCGCTAGCTGAGCACGGTGTCCAGGCGCTGCTGGGCCTTGGCCATCTCGCCGTTGCCGGTACGCAGTTCGTGCAGCAGGCCCGTCACCGCGGCCTGGCGGCCGTCGTGGTTCACACACGAGGTGGCGAAGCGGTAGTAGGCCTCGTAGGCGTGCTCCAGCAGCAGGCTGAGGGTCGGGTCCGGGGTGGGCAGGGCCGAGTGGTCCCGGGCGGCGTCCTGGCCCAGGGTGATGCAGTGGAACTTGACCACGCCCGCCTGGGACGTGTGGAGGTCACCCTGGATGCGTGCCACGTCGGCGGCCAGGGCCGAGGCCGCGGCCTGGAAGTTGGTGCCCTGCTCCCAGGCCTTCATCCGGTGGGCGGCGGTGCCGGTGAGATCGGGCGAGGTCGAGCAGGCGGCGGTGGCCAGGCCAAGCGCCCCCGCCATGGCGACCGCCACGATCCAGCGCACCCCCCGGCGACCACCCACCGCAGCGAGGGAGCACACGGTCGGCCACGGTAGCGGCACCCGGCGCCCCCCGAGTGGCGGCTCCCCCGTGCCTCACCGCCGACCCCAGTCGGGATCCAGTTGGCGCAGGAACGCCGCACAACGCTCCTGCTCGTCGCCTTCTCCGATGGCCGCCGCCGCGTGGCGCAGCCCGTCGACCGCCCCCAGGAACCCCCGGTTGGGCTCGTGGGTCCCGCGCACGTACCCGGTCCCCCGCCAGCCCGCCGCCCGCAGGGCGTCCAGGCCCCGGTGGTAGGCGACGCGGTAGTAGGCATAGGCCTCGACCTCGTCCCTCGCCAGCTCGGCGAGGGCCACCCAGGCCTCGAGACAGCGGGGGAACGCCGCCACGACGTCGCCGACCGCCTCCCGTCGGCGCTCGGGGGGCTGCCCCCGGGCGTCCCGGAGGCGGGTGACCGCCGTGGACGGCGGCGGCGGCAGCCGGGTCTCGTCCGGACCGACCGACAGGCTGACGGTGGACTCTTCGACCATGCCCGCATCCTGGCACAGTGAGGGGATGGCCAAGCCAGCGCGCTCCGTGCCCACCTGCGCCTTCTGCCGGCTCCTGGCCGAGGCGACCGAGGGCGACCTGGTGGTCGACACCGGGGCGGTCGCCGCCTTCCTGGACCACCGGCCCCTCTTCCCGGGCCACGTCCTGGTGGTCCCCCGGGACCACCACGAGACCCTGCCCGAGCTGCCCGCGGACCTGGTGGGACCGGTGTTCGTCGTCGTGCGTCGCCTCTCGGCGGCGGTGGTGACCGCGACCGGGGCCCAGGGCACCTTCGTGGCCTGCAACAACCGGGTGAGCCAGAGCGTCCCCCACCTGCACGTGCACGTCGTGCCGCGGCGTCCCAAGGACGGCCTCCGAGGCTTCTTCTGGCCCCGTCAGCGGTATCCCTCGGCTGAGGCCCGCCAGGAGATGGCCGCCGCCATCCGGGCCAGCCTGGCGACCGACGCCTGACACCGCCCGCAGCCCGTCGTCACCGGGACCGAGCGCGCCAGACGCGACAGCGCCCCTCCCGGCTGGCGGGAGGGGCGCTGTGTCGCTACCGCGGGGCGCTCACACGCTGAGGGTCTCGCCCGGGAAGATCAGGTTGGGGTTGGCGATGTTCTGCTGGTTCTTCTGGTACAGCGCCTGCCAGGACTCCTGGTGCTGGGCGGCGATCCCCGACAGGGTGTCGCCGGGCTTGACGGTGTAGTTGCCGGACGACGGGGCGGGGGCGGGGGCGGGCGCCGGGGCTGGGGCGGAGGTGGCGATCGCGGTCGGGGCGGCGGTGCTACCGGGGTTGGTCCCATACCGGGCCAGGCCGAGCTGGGCCGAGCAGCTGGGCCAGGCCTGCCACCCCTGCATGGCCAGCAGGCGCTTGGCGGCCGTGAGCTGTTCGGCGGGAGAGGCGTTCGCCGGGTTGCCGCTCATGCCGACGGCGTGCCAGGAGGACAGGGTGAACTGGTACGCGCCGTAAAAGCCGTTACCGGTGTCGGCGTGATAGTTGTTGGTGGACTCGCACTGGCGAAGGGCTGCCCACGCCGATGACGGAACCGATGCGCCGGCCATACTCGTCAGCGAGCCGGCAGCAGCTACACCCGTTGTCGCCACAGCCGACGCGGCCAGGGCGCGGAAAGTCAGTTTGCGCACGTCAGGTCTCCTTGGAGGGAAGAACGCGGATAGGTCCGAGTGGAATAGACAAGTGGGCCACCGTCACTGGGCGCATACAGCTCGCACCAGGGCACCAGCGCCCTGCTGGGACCGTACGTCCGTACGAGGTGCACAACAGCGGCCCTGCACGCTAACCGTGGTCCGTATCGCGGCTCCTTACGAGGATCGTGTGAACTTTGGCACAAGACCCGCGCCATCCCCCCGACGTTCCTGTCCGAGATCAGGCGCGCAATCGCCATTTATCTGACGAAACTGGTCTGCCCGTTCAACCACGGGCCCCATTGCCCTCAGCGTTGAACAAGTTGACACCGACGCAACGCACCAGCTCCGCCGCTCTGGTATTAGCTGGATTGGTACTGTAATGCCACCATAACGCGTCTGTCAAAACGCCATGGGTGGGGATTCCCACCTTGGCAGTCCCTCCCGGCCGTGGATCCCTCGGCCGGGGGATCTAGGTGGGAACGCCCGGGCCCACCGGGGGCCCGCTCAGTCCCGCCTCGACCAGGGCGGCACCGACGGCGTGGTGCAACTCCTCGTGCACCGCCACGTTGGCCGCCCGGTCGGTACGGATCCGCAACAGGCGGAGCCCGCCCGCAGCCACCGCGTCGGCCAGGGCCGGTCCCACCGATCGGGCCTCGCCGACCTCCTCCACCTCCGCACCATAGGCGCTGGCCAGGTCGGCCAGATCCACCTGCTGGGGGGTGGTGAACAGCTCCTCG
>DASQQH010000057.1:0-14673 GCA_035643555.1 Acidimicrobiales bacterium
TGTGGGGATCCTTGGAGGGAAAGGGCTGACGATCCGGGTCCGGTCGATGGCGGCGGGGGTGGGCTGCTGGCCGCTGGTTAGGCTGATCGTCCGTGCTCTCGGTCCAGGCACTGGCCTTCGACGTCTTCGGCACCCTCGTGGACTGGCGCACCTCTGTCAGTGCCGCGGGCCGGGCCGTCGGGGCGAGGCTGGGGGTCCAGGCCGACTGGGACGGTGTGGCGGACGCGTGGCGGGACCGCTACCAGCCGAGCATGGAGCCGATCCGAAGGGGACGGCGCCCCTGGACGACGCTGGATGTACTGCACCGGGAGAGCCTCGACGAGGTCCTGGCGGCAAGCGGCCTCGAGATGCCCGAGGAGGCACGCAGCGAGTTGGTCGGCGCCTGGCACCGTCTGCGCCCCTGGCCGGACGTGGTCGTGGGGCTGGAACGTCTGCGCAGGGGCTACGTGACTGCCACGCTCTCCAATGGACACGTGCGGCTCCTCGTCGATCTCGCTCGTCACGCCGAGATGCGGTTCGACGCGATCCTTTCGGCCCAGAACGCCGGCACGTACAAGCCGTCGACGGAGGTCTATCTGACCGCGGTGCGCCTCCTCGACGTGGCCCCCTCGGAGCTGCTCATGGTGGCCGCCCATGGTGCGGATCTGGAAGCTGCGGCCAGCGCGGGCCTCCGGACCGCCTACATCCATCGTCCCCTCGAGCGGGGCGCCGGACGGACCGGGGCGCCACCGCCGCCGGGCGTCGACCTCGTGGGCGAGGACCTCCTCGACCTGGCGATCCAGCTCGGTGTCTGACCCGCCAGGGGTCTCTGGCAGCGTCGCCCGCGGTCCAGGTCGGTGGACGCGGCGACTGGGGGCCAGGGCGATCCTGGCCTCGTCGCCCGGCCGGGGGAGGCCGCGGCCATCCGCTCCCGACCCTGCACGGCAACCTCGTCCCGAGCTGTGGGGCCCCGGCGCCGTGGGCCGGCCCCACCCCCCAGCGGCACCGGGGCGGCCCAGCGCGGTCGGTGGCGTGCGCCGGGTGGCCGGGGCTAACCGTCGAGCCTGTCCAGAGCGGCCTCGATGACTCGGTGGAAGGTGGGGTAGGCGTAGATCATGTGCCGGAGCCGGTCCGTCGGGACCCGGGCATGCACGGCGACCGTGAGGCCCGACAGCATCTCGCCACCAGCAGGTCCCGCCGCCGTGGCCCCGATGAGCACGCCCGTGGCGCTGTCCTCGACCAGCTTGACCACGCCGGCCCCCCCGGGCCCGTGTATCCAGCCACGTGCCGACTCGGACAGCGCCACGACCGCCGTCCGCACCGACAACCCGCGGTCTCGGGCCTGGGCCTCGGTGAGGCCGACTGCGCCGACCTCGGGGTCGGTGAAGGTGACCCGCGGCACCGCGTGGTACTCGGCGCCGGGTCCCGGGTCCCCCAGGATGTCACGTGCGGCGATGTCGGCCTGGTAGACGGACATGTGTGTAAAGGCGCCCTTGCCCGTGGCGTCCCCGATCGCCCACACACCGTCGGCGACCCGCAGGTGGTCGTCGGGATCGAAGAAGCTGCTGTCGGGGTCGAGGCCAAGGGTGTCGACGCCAAGGCCCCTGAGGTCGGCGCGTCGCCCGGTGGCGACCAGGAGGCGCTCGCTCACGACCGATCCCCCGTCGAGCTCGAGCGTGAACCTGCCGCCAGCATGGGTCACTCGCCGGACCGCGCCCCCGGCCCTTACCGTGATGCCCTCGGCGCGCAACACATCGGCGAGGAGCCGGCCCGCCTCGGGCTCCTCCGAGGGCAGCAGCAGGTCGGTGGCCTCGACGACGGTCACCGTGGAGCCGAACCGGGCGAAGGCCTGAGCGAGCTCCAGGCCGATGGCGCCACCGCCGAGGACGCACAGGGACTCCGGGGCCTGACCGGCCGCCACGGCCTCCCGGTTGGTCCAGTATGGCGTGCCCCCGAGACCGGGGATGGGTGGTATCGACGGCTCGGTCCCCGGATTGAGGACCAGGGCCCGCCGGCCCGTGATGTCCTCACCGTCCACTGTCGCCGTGTGTGGGCCGGTGATCCTGGCCCGACCCCGGACCACCCGTGCGCCCTTGTGGGAGAGCCGCTCCACGGCGGGCCCGTCGTCCCAGTTCGTGGTGGCCTCGTCGCGTATGCGGCGGGAAACGAGCGTGAAGTCGGAGGTGACCCGGACGGCCCCGGCCAGAAGGGGGACCCGACGCCCCTCGGCGAGGGTGTCGGCGGCCCGGACCATCATCTTCGAGGGGATGCAGCCGTAGTAGGGGCATTCGCCGCCGACCAGGCGTGACTCGATGCCGACGACGGACATGCCCGCTTCTGCCAAGGTGCCGGCCAGGGCTTCGCCTCCCGGTCCGAGCCCCACCACCACCACGTCCTCCACCTGTGTCATGTGGTCTCCTCTGCATGTGACGGCCTGCACCTGGCGTGCCGCCGCACCGCCTGGCTCCGCGTGCCGCCTGGGCAACGGCGGCGGTCACGCCAGGCGCGCGCCCCCGTGCCCGGGAGGGTTGCGCCGCCGCGCGAACGACGGGTTGGTGCAACCCCCGCAGTCGGCTGCCGAGGCTGTGGCGGGCCCGCCGGGTTGGCCCCGTTGGGGGGAGCGAGCGCCGACCGGGCCGGCGGGGGGCGAGGCGCTGTGGGTCGGGCGCGCGGGCCAGTTCTGCGAGCGCGGCTGGTCCGCCCACCCAGTGCCCTCAGCGGGTGCCGGCGCAGGCGGCCGATCTGGCTGACAGCGGCTCCGGGAGGCCACCCGGGACCCTTGCCGGGACCGGGGCGGTCCGGGGTGAAGGTGGTGACGCCACGACCGGTCGGTCCTTGGCCGGGGAGAGGGTGGCCGTGTCGACGGCGAGATCCGACTTCCCGGGCGTCACACCCAGGGGGCCCTTGGCGGGCCTTAGCCGGGTGCGGGTGCACGCCGAACGGGGACACCACCCGCCAGGGAGCGGCGGTCGATCCGGGCATGGACCCCCATCCTCCCATCACCCCCGTGCGTCCCGGGCCGGATGGCGGCCGCCTCCCTGCTCGGGCCTCGATTCCACCTCGTCCCCAACGACCCAACTGTATTGGGCCCGGTGGGGCCGTGCCAGCACCGTTCCACTGATGTGTGTTCGGCGCCAGTGGAACCCCACCCCGGGGCCACGCGCTCTCACCGTCGCCCTCCCGGAGGCCATTGGGTCCCACGATCCGGCTCGACGCGGGTGTTCGCGATCGCTGTGCCTGCCCACCTTGTCGTTGTCGACGCCGAACACCGAAGATCAGGCGGCGGTCTTCAAGGCGACGCCGAGGCCTGCCTCCCCCGGAGGCGGACCGCCCTGGGTCGGGCGGTCCGCTGCGCCGTGGAGGTCGTCAAGGAGGACGTGTGGAGCCCCACCCCGGACCGGGTCCGTCAGCCGAAGCGCTCCCGGGCGCCAGCGACCGTGCGCTCCCCGGTCCGGAGGGCGGTGCGGAGAAGGCGTTGGGTGCGATCCAGGAGCCGGTCCACGGCACCAGCCGCGGGCCCGGTGATCAGGTTGGCCGGGGGGGAGTCCGGCATCCTCGGGTGTGGCTTGGTCGGGGCCGTCTCCCGCGCGGCGTCCATCGCCTCGGCCAGCTCCGACAGCTGGTCCTCGGTGGCAGTCTTGCCGAGCTGTGGGAACAGGCTCTCCTCTTCGGTGTGCATGTGGTGACGGACGTGGGCGGCGAGGACCTTGACCTTGGGCTCGAACCGCTCGTCCTCGGGGCCGAGAGCGGACAGCTCGGAGAGAACCCACTTGAGAATGTGGTGCTCTTCCATCCTCTCCAAGACCTGTTCGCTGAGGCCCTCGTCAAGTGCACGGGCCCAGAGGTAGACCGCTTCCTCCTCTACCGCCATGTGCACGGACAGCTCCGTGATCAGGCTGTCGACCAGCCGTTGGCGGGTCTTGTAGGCCCGCGACGTGGTCTGGGTGAAGCGGGTGAACAGGTCCTCAGCCCGTCGGTGATCTTCGATCAGGCTCTCCATCGGATCCATGCCGCGGTTCTGTCCGTATCGGGGTGGGCGTGAATCACCGGATGGCTGTCCCCACCCCCGGTGACCCCAGGTCATGGCAGCGACGCGGCCGTGGCGGGGATCCGGGCAGTTGGCACCGGTGCCGGTCCTTGCATGACGAGAACGGGGCCGCACGCTCCTGCCCCAACGCCACGGCGTGGTCGGGCGGCACCATCAGCTTGCTGCTCGCCGCCAGTCGCGTCGGCGAGCCGGACCATATGAGCGACGTGGCGTCACACCGAGGGCGAGGGCCCGGCGTGGGCGCCGACGTAGGCCGCCAGGTGCTCGCCGGTGAGGGTGGCGCGAGTAGCGACGAGGTCGGCCGGAGGGCCCTCGAAGACGATCCGGCCGCCGTGGTGGCCAGCGCCGGGGCCGAGGTCGACGATCCAGTCGGCATGGGCCATGACCGCCTGGTGGTGCTCGATGACGATGACCGACGTACCGGAGTCGACGAGCCGGTCGAGCAGGCCGAGCAGGTTGCCGACGTCTGCCAGGTGGAGCCCGGTGGTCGGCTCGTCGAGGATGTAGATGCCGCCCTTCTCGCCAAGGTGGGTGGCGAGCTTCAGGCGTTGCCGCTCGCCGCCCGACAGGGTCGTGAGGGGCTGGCCGATGCTGAGGTAGCCGAGCCCGACGTCGGCGAGCCGGTCGAGGATGGTGTGCGCGGCCGCGGTGCGCGCCGGGCCGGTGCCGAAGAACTCCCTGGCCTCGGCCACCGACAGCGCCAACACCTCGCTGATGTCGCGGCCGCCGAGGTGGTAGTCGAGCACCGATGCCTGGAATCGCCTGCCCTCGCACTCCTCGCAGGGGGTGGCGACGCCGGCCATCATCGCCAGATCGGTGTAGATGACGCCGGCCCCGTTGCAGCTAGGACAGGCGCCCTCGGAGTTGGCGCTGAACAACGCCGGCTTCACGTCGTTGGCCTTGGCGAAGGCCTTGCGGATCGGGTCGAGCAGCCCCGTGTAGGTCGCCGGATTGCTCCGTCGCGAGCCGCGGATCGCGTCCTGGTCGATCGACACCACACCGGAGCCGGCGGGCGTCGACCCGTGGATCAGCGAGCTCTTGCCGGAGCCGGCGACCCCCGTGACGACGACGAGGATCCCGAGGGGGATGTCGACGTCGATGTCGCACAGGTTGTGCAGCTTCGCCCCGCGAACCTCCAGGGTGCCGGTGGGTGTTCGCCTCGTCGCCTTGAGCCCGGTCCGGTCGTTGAGATGGCCGCCGGTGAGGGTCTCGCTGGCCCGCAGCCCCTCGACGGTGCCCTCGAAGCAGACGGTGCCGCCGTTCGTACCCGCGCCGGGACCGAGGTCGACGACGTGGTCGGCGATGGCGATCGTCGCCGGCTCGTGCTCCACCACCAGCACCGTGTTGCCCTTGTCCCGCAGCCGCAGCAGCAGGTCGTTCATCTGCTCGATGTCATGGGGGTGCAGGCCCGCCGTTGGCTCGTCGAAGACGTAGGTGACGTCGGTGAGCGAGGAGCCGAGGTGGCGAACCATCCTGGTGCGCTGCGCCTCGCCGCCCGACAGCGTGCCCGACGGACGGTCGAGGCTGAGGTAGCCGAGCCCGATCTCCACGAACGAGTCGAGCGTCCGTTGGAGGGCAGCGAGCAGCGGTGCCACCGACGGCTCGTCGAGGCCGCGGACCCATGTCGCCAACTCGCTGATCTGCATCGCGCACGCGTCGCCGATACTGATACCGGCGACCTTCGACGACCGAGCCGGCTCGCTGAGCCGGGTGCCACCGCACTCCGGGCAGGCGGTGAAGGCCGCCGCCCGCTCCACGAACGCCCGAACATGCGGCTGCATCCCCTCCGTGTCCTTGGAGAGGATCGACTTCTGTACCCGCGGGATCAGTCCCTCATAGGTCATGTTGATGCCCTCGATCTTCATCCTGGTCGGCTCGCGATGGAGGAAGTCGTGCAGCTCCGCCTCCGTGTAGTCGCGGATCGGCTTGTCGGGATCGACGAAGCCCGACGAGCGGTAAAGCCGAAAGTTCCAGCCGCCAGGCTGATAACCGGGGATGGTGATCGCGCCCTCCGTGAGTGACTTGGAGTCGTCGAAGAGCTGGGTGAGGTCGATATCGGACACGGTGCCCCGGCCTTCGCAGCGCGAACACATGCCCCCCGTGCGGGTGAAGGTCTGTCTCACGGTCCTGCCGGCACCGCGCTCGATCGTGATCGCGCCGCTCGCCCGGACCGAGGGGACGTTGAAGGAGAACGCGTTGGGTGAGCCGATGTGCGGCTGTCCGAGGCGGCTGAACAGGATACGCAGTAGTGCGTTGGTGTCGGTGGCGGTGCCGAGCGTCGACCGGGCGTCGGCCGCCATCCGCTCCTGATCGACGACGATCGCTGTCGTCAGCCCTTCGAGGAGGTCTACGTCGGGTCGCGCCAGCGCCGGCATGAAGCCCTGCACGAAGGCGCTGTAGGTCTCGTTGATGAGCCGCTGGGACTCCGCGGCGATCGTCCCGAACACCAGGGAGCTCTTGCCCGAGCCGGAGACGCCGGTGAACACGGTCAGCCGGCGCTTCGGGATCTCGACACTGAGGTCCCTGAGGTTGTTCTGCCGTGCGCCGTGTACCCGGATCGCATCGTGGCCGTGGGCATCGTGCGACGCAGATGGCGGCGCGTGTGTCCTCGCTGCCTTGTCTCTCGTGTCCCCATCTGTCCGACGGGGCTGCTTCGACGTCACGCCTGCGCGATGCGGACGAGGTTGCCCGAGGGGTCGCGGAACGCGCAGTCGCGCACACCCCAGGGCTGGGAGGCGGGCTCTTGGAGCACTTCGGCGCCCGACGCCCGGATCTTCTCGAACGTGGCGTCGAGGTTGTCGGAGCGGAAGATCGCAGCCTGCAGCGATCCCCGTGTCATGAGGGACAGGAGAGCGTCGCCCTCGGCCCGCGAACGACCACCGTGCGGCTGGGACAGGACGATGTCGACCTCCTGCCCCGGTGCGCCGACGGTTACCCAGCGGAAGCCCTCGGACGCCACGTCGTTCCGCACCTCGAGGCCCAGAGCGTCGCGGTAGAAGCCGAGCGCGGCGTCAGGGTCGTGAACGGGGATGAACATGGCGGAGACGGTGACTGCCATGGAGGGATCGTAGGAGCACCGACGGGCGGCCCGCTTCTCCGATCCTGCTCGGCATCGCGCCGAATCGCGCGGCGACGGCCCTCAGCGCGTGACTGCGGGGCGTCGTGGTCGGGTCACGACCAGGCTCACACAGGGTGGAACGACCTCGTGGCTGCGGTGATCGCGCCCGCGGTACTGCGAGGGCGTCTCACCGGTGATCTCGGTGAAGCGCGCACTGAACGAGCCGAGCGAGGTGCAACCGACGGCGGCGCAGGTTTCTGTGACCGACATGCCCTGGCGCAGAAGAGCCTTCGCCCGCTCGATGCGCCGGGTCATGAGATACGAGTAGGGCGTCTCGCTGTACGCCGCACGGAACTTGCGCGAGAAGTGGGCAGGCGACATGAGGGCCGCACGGGCCATGGCGGGGACATCGAGGGGCCGCGCGTACTCACGGTCAATGAGGTCGCGCGCCCGACGCAGGTGCCCGAGGTCGGCGAGTTCCTCCGGCGTCATCCGAGCGATGGTACACGGCCGCTCGGGGTCAGAGGGGACTCGGGACTCCCGGGGGCACCGGTGGCTCAGAACAACGGCCAGAGCCCTCGTACTGGCCTGACGGTGGGTCGGCTATCGGCCGCAGTCCCCTGGGTGGCGGTCCGGCACACGATCCCGTGGAGCAGGCCAACGGTGGAAGGGCCCGTGCACGAATGCTCCGTCCAATGTGGTCGATCTCGACACGCCGAGGAAGTAGGTCCCGTTCCGCTGTCTCGCTGGAGGCACCGACACGACGTGGCTGATGGGCGTGGGTCGAGGGCCGGTGTCTGGCGGTAGGTGAGACAGATGCCCCGGACGTCACGGTGTCCGCCAGGACAACCAGCCACGCAACGATCTCCTTGCAAGCACGGCAAGGTTGGTGGCATCGGCTTCCGCCGGACCCTCTTGCCGTGTGCCGCCATGGTGGCCCCACCCTCGGGGGGGTGCGGACGTGTCCTGGACCGATGCATGGGGGTCTGCGGTGCTCCCCCGAAGCTCTCGGTGGCGACCCTCAGGGTGTGTCGGAGGTGGCGAGCCCAGAGCCAGCACCCTGGGATCAACCGTGCAGGAGGTGACGTGGTGTGGTCGGGGCCGCGACCGGTCCCTCGCGCTGGGCCCGTTCATGTGAAGCCCTGAAGGGCACCGCAGGTGGGGGACCGGTTAGCGATGCTGCGGTTCGACGTTGCTGGGTGGTGTTGGGTAGAGGGTCGAGGAGCGAGGGCGCGGGGCCCTGCGACCGGCTGGGACACCCTGGTCGGCCACGCCACGGGCTGCACGTCAGCGCCCGGCACGCTGTTCCGTGCTTGAGCGTCCCCTGGAGGCGGCGCCGTCGGTTGCGTGTCGGATCCCCGAGCTGGAACGCTTGGCTGATGGAGGGGACCGAGTTGCCAAGCGGCCTGGCCACGACCGCCCTGGGGGTGGCGATGGTGCGGGCCATTGAATCCAGCCGCCCGGACCGCCTCTTCAACGACCCCTACGCCCAGGTGTTCGTGGACGCGGTTCCTGGCGCCTTCGCCGTGGAGCAGGAGACGGCCAGGACGGATGAGGAGGGCATGGGGAAATGGGGAGCGTTGCTCTGGGCCCATGTCGTCGTGCGTACCCGGTTCTTCGATGACTACCTGCTCGATGCCGCGAGGAAAGGCATCCGCCAGGTGGTGCTGTTGGCGGCCGGATTGGACATGAGGGCGTTCCGCCTGAGCTGGCCCGACGGGGTCCGACTCTACGAGGTCGACCAGCCCGAGGTGTTGGGGTTCAAGGACCAGGTCCTCGCCGGGCGGGGCGCCCACCCCTCCTGCGAGCGGATAGAGGTCGGGGTGGACCTTCGCCAGGAGTGGGGCCGGCTGCTGGTGGCCGCTCGGCTGCGACCCCGGGAGCCCACGGCCTGGCTGGCCGAGGGGGTGCTCACGTATCTGAGCGACGTTGAGGCGACCCGATTGCTGGCCGGGCTGAGCGAGGAGTCCGGGCCGGGTTGTCGGCTGGCCTTCGAGTGTGATGGCCTTGGCAGCGAGGAATCGCGCGCCAAGGCAATGGAAACGCCGGCCATGGATGCGTACACGAGTCTGTGGAAAGGTGGCCTGACCCGCGCTGCCGCCGTGTCCTGGCTGACCGCCCATGGCTGGGACCCCGAGGTCAACGACGAAGCGGCGGTCGCCGCGAGCTATGACCGCACCGACGTGGCCTCCCTCAGCCCTGGTGGCAGCTTCGTCACGGCAAGCCGCCGTTGGTGAACCCTGTCGATGCACCGAGACCCCCTCGTCGACACGATGGGCGGGGTCCCGCGCCTCCGGCGAACCGGTGGAGCGAGCAGTCCCTTGGTGACGTGGCCAGCAGATCTTGCAGCCGTCGGTCCAGCACCGGCGGCGTGGGGGGGACCCGGTGCCGGAGCAGCCAACGTCTGGCCTCTGGATACACACCTCGGAAGCGGGGTACCACCGCGGCCTGGTCGGGGCGGGCCGGGCAGTGCAAGCTCAGGAACAGCCTCATTGTGCGGGTGCTGGGAGGCGGGAAAGGCAACGGGCCGCTGCGTATCGGACGAGGATTCCCGGATGGGGTCACCTGGCGCCAGGTTCAGGTGACGTCGGCCCCACACGTCCCGACCGGTCAGCTGTTCGCTCGTCCCTTCCCCCGGCGAGGACGGCCACCCTGGGTCGGTTCCGGATTGGTGAGCAGGCCGTTGAGGAGCGCCTGGAGCGCTGGCTCCAGCTCGGTTCGCGCTGACACCGGGTCATCGGCGTGGGCCATGTACATGGCGGCCTCGGTAAGGGAGCCGAAGAGGGTGTGTGCCAGCGGTGCGACCGGTTGGCGGGGGAGATCGCCCACGTCCATGGCCGCCTGGACGCCGGCGGCCACCATCCCCAGCCCGTACCGGGCGTCGACCTCCCGCCACCGCTGCCATCCGAGGACCGACGGGGCCTCGAGGAGGGCGATACGGGAGACCTCCGGGTGGAGGCAGGCGTCCAGGAACGCGGGGACCCCTTCCCTGATCGCCCGGGCCGGGTCCGAGATGTCGATCCTGTCGATGAGCCGTGCCATGAGGTCGGCCTCGACGACCTCCAGCACGGCGCCGAACAACTCGGTCTTGTCGGCGAAGTGATGGTAGAGCGCGCCGCGACTGAGCCCTGCGGCTCGCACGATGTCCTCGGTCGACGTGGCCCGGAAGCCACGCTCGGCGAACAGGCGTCGTCCAGCGGCCACGAGCGCAGCCCGGCTCGCCTCGGAGCGCTCAGCCTGGGTCCGCCGGGGTGGGCTCAACCGGACTGGTGCGCCGCGTGCCCGGGTGCCAGGCCGGCGACGAAGTCGGCCACGAGCTCGGCCAGGGTGTCGGGTTGGTCCTCGGGAACAAAGGTCCTGGACCCCGACACCGGCACCAACCAGGCCGAGGGGACCTGGGCCACCATCCGCTCGGCCAGAGACAGCGGGAACAGCTTGTCCTCGGCCGCCCAGGCGAGAAGCACCGGACGGTCGCAACGCTGCAGGCGATCAACCACCTTCAGGGTGTAGCGGCGGTCGATGTGGCGGAGCATCTTGGCCAGGTCCCTCCTGATGGCGCGGTCCCGCCGGGAGGGAGCGAGGAAGGAGTCCACCACCTCCTCGGGGATCGGCCTCTTGGTGAGCCACCCGTAGGCGAGAGGGGAGCGCTGGACCGTCCTCGATCGGAGGGCCTGGCACAGCGCCCACATGGATCCCGGCGCTCGGGCGACTGAGGACAGCACGTGGAACGGCGGAGGAAGGAAGCGCTCGTAGGCATCGCAGGTGGCCAGCACGGCCCCCGCCACCCGCTCCGGGTGGTCGGCCAGCACCCCCTGGACGAATGCGCCACCGGTGTCGTTGGCCACCAGCACCACATCGGTGAGGTCGAGGGCTTCGAGGAACCCGGCGATGAGGGAGGCCATCCCGGGCGGGCTCAGGTCCGCCCCAGGCCCCATCGGGGCCGAATGGGAGCCGAAGGGCCAGTCAGGGGTGATGGCCCACAGCCCATCAGTGGCCCGAGCCAGGGCAGGCACCGCCTGACGCCACAGGAGGCCGTTGGCGAGGAGGCCGTGCACGAACACGACGGGCCGGCCGGCACCCCGCTCCCGGTAGCGCACCGGGCCGCTCTCGAGCTCCACGAGTCGCTCGGCCCCCAGTGCATCAGCGATGGCCATGTCATCTCCCATCGATAAACCGACAGTCTGTTTGTAACATGCGACCGAGTGCTCTGTCGATCCCCGTCGGTCGGACCCGGAACCCGGAGGGCCGACGGGAGAACGGGTATGCCCGTCATCTTCCCGTGGCCGTGCGCCGGACAGGTCGCCCCGAGGAGGGGTCCCTGTCCTCCCGGCCCGCCAGACTGCGTCGGGCGCCCGTCGGTTCGCGGATCAGAAGCGATGGGCGATGGCTGGGTCCCAGGAGCGGGAGACGGCGTGGCCCGGCGGATGGGCAGCCGGCCGAGACCTGCATCCCACCAACCCGCGGGCCAGCACAGGAAGCCCACGTTGGCTGGTACCTCGCCCTCTCCGACCCCGTTTGTCGATGCGTGGTGGTCCACGGAGGGGCCGACAACGAAGCGCTGGACCTCTTGGCGAGCCGCCTAGGCGGTGGGTGGGGAACCTGGCGCGTACCCGGGTCGACCCGGGAGGAACGACGACTCCGAGGGGGTCGGCGGCCTCCGCGAGGAGACGGGGTGCCCGGTCAGCTGCTGGGCGTCAGCGGGTTGGCCGGCGGGATCAGCGGGCAATTCGAGGGTGGGGGAGCTCCGGCGAACCGGGCGGCCAGGTAGGCGAACGCCTGTGGCATGAACGCGGCACCCGCTTGGTCGTGGTTCATCCCCTGCAGCTCCTGGAAGGACACCGGGACACCCTGGTGGCAGTACTCGTAGGCCAGCTGCTGTTCGTCCCCCTCGACCATGACACCGTCACCGGTACCGTCTGACTTGCCCGCCACCATGAGCAGCGGCTCCCGCGGATGTCCGGGTACCGAACCCATGATCAGCTGGTTCATGATGTTCCGGAAAACCGGCACCTGGGTGATGTCAGCGTACTGAGGCTTCATGATCTCTTGCAGGGTGAGGTGGGGGTACGCGCCGAGGAACTGGCCGATGCACTCGTTGGACTCCGCGGCGACCACCTTCCGGCCGTAGGCGGACAGGTAGGGGGTGAGGTCCAGATGGTACGAGCGGGAAATGCCGATCATTGCCGCCGGGATGACGTCGGACCACGACGGGCTACCGTTCACATAGGCCAGGTTGTGCGCCAGATCGACGGGTACGCCCCCCTCGGCCACCCCGATGAGGCGCAGCCGCGGCGCGTACTGAGGGGCGAGCTCGCTCGCCCAGTCGGAGGCGATCGACCCCCCGGAATAACCCATGAGGCCGACCGGCGTGGAGCGGGCGAGAGCCAGAGCCGTGAGGGTCGCCCGGATGCCGTCGAGCGAGCTCATCCCGGACTCGGTGCCAGCGACATAGTCCAGGGTCTCGTCTTCGAAGTCCGGAACGGTGACGATGTAACCGTCCTGATGCAGGCTGTTGATCACGCCCTGCTCCACCTGGGCATTCTGCTCGTTGGCCGCCCCCGGGTTACCTCCTCGTAGGGTGTAGGACGGATCGCACTGGCTACCCAGAGCGTCGTAGAAGCTGAGGTACGCCACGACCTTGGCATCGACGGTGCCACCGGCCGGCAACACCACGGTGGTGACACTGGCGACGGCGTTCCCGGTTGCATCCGTGGTGCGGTACAGGATCTGCTTTGCGGGGAGCGGCGTCTGGTTCGTGCCCAGGCCCAGGGTCACCGATCGCTCTCGAAGGGGGGTGCCAGGAGGGATGCGCCCGAGTGGGGTCGGGCCGGTGTAGCGGTAGAAGGGATCCTGGGACGGGGGCGGGACGCTCGTCGCGGTGGTTGAGGCGGATGCGGTAGCCGGAGCCGGCAGTTGACCCACGTCTGGTGGACCAGCCGCGGCGGCGCGCGGAAGAAACGTGGCAAGCATCACGCTAACCGCCAGCGCAAGAGCGACGTGCAGCTTCCCGCCGATGCCTCTCATTGCAGGTCTCCCTGTCATTGTTGCCAACCGGCCACGACCCGCCAGTTCCCCGCCGTGGCCCGCTTATCATAGGTGAAGGCCGGTGGATGTCAAAGCGGTCGCCTTGGCGACCGCCCCGTGTGGCGGACTGTCAGTCTCGATGTGGGCCCGACCGGGTCAGAACCCTGACGACCCCACCCCTAGAACCCAGCCAGACGCGCACCAGCGGGCGCAGCGTTGTCGTCACACGATGCTCAGCCCGTGATGCCGGCATCCCCATCGGCTGCAGGGTCCGGCTCCACAGCACTGAGCGGGCGCCGGTGTCGTTAGGCCTGGTCGTTGGCTCTGGTCTCCCGAGTGCGATCGGAGAACCACCCGGCGGACCCCCGCCACGGGAGGGACCGACGACAGGGCGACCAGGAGCTCCGGTGGTGATCGGAGCAGCGGTTTGTGGGCTGGTGGGTGGAGCGGAACGGAACGGCACTCGGGTCCCTGTCGCCGCGCCGCAGCCACCGCTGTCGATGTCGGCCTCGCGCCATGGTCGGTGTGGCCCATCGACGAGGGGTGCCGCACCGAGCGACCCCGACGAGAGAACTCATCGAACGGGTTCCTAGCACCCTCTGTCGCAGTGGTCCCGGAAATGCAGTTGCGGTCCTGGTCGAGGTCCACAACGTGGTCAGGGGTTGAGAGCTGCGCCGAAGACCCCATATCTGCAGTTCCTGGCCATCGGCGGACGTCGCCGGTCGGATCGGCAACGTGACGTTCGCCCCAGCGATGGTGAGAATGCGTGCCTGGGGCTTCCAGCACGACCCGTCAGAATACCGTGGCAGGAATCTACCGCACCAGTGTCTGCATATCGAGAGGAGCGCCGAGAGTGATGCCTTGCGAGGTGATGTCGAATTGTCGGACCCTGTGGTCGTGGGTTGAGCCCCGGGTCTTTAGGACGGTCAAGCCGCGCTTTAGTTCGGCACCGTCATAGAGGTGCTGAAGGATCACCACATTGTCGGCCACGTTGGACATGGACTGCTCACTCAGCCGGGTGATACGGAACAGGTCCGGCGACTCGAGCAGGAACATGACACTGATGCCGGAGCGAGCCAGCCGCTGGATCAGGGAGTAGACGAACTCCCTGAAGCGCGACTCGTCGGGCGCCGCGGCCATCAGATCGTTCAGGGAGTCGAAGACGACGCGGCGAGCTCCGGTTTCGTCGACGCGGTCGAGCGCCTCGTAGACAAGCTCGTCGATGTGAAGGTCGACGGGGGAGCGGTCCATCACCGTGACCGCGGGCTCGGTCATGCTCCAGCCGAAACTGCCGATGATGCGGGCGAGATGGGAGCGTGATTCCTGCAGGGTGATCAGGATTCCAGGCTCCTGGACGGCGGCGCCGGCGAACAAGAAGTGGAGGCCCATGATCGTCTTTCCGGCGCCGGAAGGCCCGGCGATGAGGGTGGTCGAGCCCGGCCAGTACCCGTCGCCCACCGCCTCGTCGAGGGCCGGGATGCCCGTGGAGAGCGATGCTGTGCCGACCTCGTACGGGGTCGTGTCGCGAGAATCGGCCAGGCGAGGGTAGACAACCAGCCCGTCG
>DASQQH010000058.1:0-5010 GCA_035643555.1 Acidimicrobiales bacterium
CGCCGATGGTGTCCCCCTCTGCCCGCACGGACGACTGCCCGGCAGCTGCCGGTCGCAGAACGGTTGGCAGACGTACTTCAACGGCCACGGTACCTCCCGACTCTTTCGACGTCTCCAGCCCCTCCGGATGCCCGACCAAGCGGCCACTCGATTGTCGACCCACCCGGTCGCCATTCTACCCATCCGACACAACAACGGGCTCCTCCTCGATCTTCCCGTCGACCAGGCGGTAGGAGCGCAGGGCCGGGGCCTCGTGACGGAGCGAGACCAGGACGTAGTGCCAGGCGGGGTCGGGCGCCTGGCCCACATCGGTGGGTGAGGGATAGGCGTCGGTGTGGGTGTGGGAGTGGAACACGCCCACGATCTGGAGACCGCTCGCCTCGGCGTCGCGGTCCGCCCGCAGATGGTCGCGGGGATCCACGGTGTAGACCCGCGCCGAGCGGGCCACGTTCCCCGTCGGGTACCACCTGGCGATCGGGCCTCCCTCGGGTGCGCCGGCCAGGAGCCCGCAGGCCTCCTCGGGCCGGCCGTCCAGGCAGTGGGCGACCATGGCCAACCAGATGGACTCGGGGAGCCGGAGCATCGGGGAGACCGTACCCGGTGGCGGCCCGGCCGAGCGGAGGGAGCCCGGGCCCCCGCCGGTACGGTGGCACGCCATGGCCTCCGCCAAAGCCGCCGCCAGCCGCCGTGGCGGGCAGGGCCAGACCGGTGGCCGGGGTCAGCCGCGGCGGGTGGTGGCCCAGAACCGGCGGGCCCGCCACGACTACGACATCCTCGAGACCCACGAGTGCGGCATCGCCCTCCACGGCAGCGAGGTCAAGTCCCTGCGGGAGGGCCAGGCCCAGCTGCGCGACGCCTATGCCCGGGTGGAGGGGGGCCAGATGTGGCTGTTCGGGGTGCACATCCCCCCCTACGCCAACGCGGTGGGCTTCGGCAGCCACGATCCCGACCGTCCCCGCAAGCTGCTCCTCCACCGCCGGGAGATCGACCACCTCATGGGGGAGGTCCAGCGCCGGTCCCTCACCCTGGTCCCCCTGTCGGTGTACTTCCGGGAGGGGTGGGCCAAGGTGGACCTGGCCCTCGCCCGGGGTCGCCGCCTCTACGACAAGCGGGCGGCGATGGCCGAGCGGGACGCCGCCCGGGAGGCGGCGCGGGCGATGGCCGAGGCCCGTCGGGGGCGGCGGTAGCCTGGGCCGGGCGTCCCGGCAACGGCGTGTGCCGGGGACGCCGGTAGACTGCTACCAAGCACGTTGACAAGGGGGTGACAGGCTTCGACTTCGGTCGTCGAGACGGGAGAAGCGAGCCGTGGTCTCCGGAACCACGTTAAAGAGCCGGAACCCAAACAAACGCCGAGCCTCAGCTCGCACTCGCTGCGTAGCACGTAGCGACGTCTGCCCGGCCCTGGCCCTGCGGGCCGGATCCAGGCGCCATATAGCAGGGCTCACCTTCCTGGCCCCGTCGACGGGCCGGGCAAGGGACACTTTCGTCGACTAGGGGTCCGCCACCGGTGCCGGTGACGGTGGGGACCTGAGCTTCGACCACCGGCTGCGCTCGGAGAAGTCCCGTTGAGAAGCCGAAGGACGCGGGTTCGATTCCCGCCACCTCCACTTGACGTGGGCCCATAGGCACCGGCGCCCGCCGCGCCCGGCATCCAACGGGGCCCCCAGTAGGACATCAACGGACAGTACGCACATGGCGGTTCAACGGATGGACAACGTCGGCGTTGTCGTCGACGACCTACCGCGTGCGATCACGTTCTTTCGCGAGCTCGGCCTCCAACTCGAGGGCCAGGCCACCGTCGAAGGAGCCTGGGCAGCGCGCGTCACCGGACTGCCCGGGATGCGCGTCGAGATCGCCATGATGCGCACGCCGGACGGCCACAGCCGGCTCGAGATCTCCCGATTCCTCAGGCCCCCTGTCGTCGCCGATCATCGAACCGCCCCGGTGAACGCCCTTGGCTACCTACGCGTCATGTTCGCGGTGGACGACATCGACGAGACGCTCGCCCGGCTCCGCAAGCACGGCGCGGAGCTTGTCAGCACCGACGTCGTGGCGTACGAAGACTCCTACCGGCTCTGCTACATCCGCGGACCCGAAGGACTTCTCATCGGGCTCGCCCAAGAGCTCGGCTGAGTGCTGGCGTCATCTGCGCTGAGATTGACGGCGTAAGCCGCGCCACGTAGAGGAAGGGGAGGATCTCCACGGACGCTCGGCGCCGGCGACCGACGTCATGTTGGCGCGTGGGCCCTCATCTCCCCAACCCGCGCTGCCGCCCGGGGAGCGCTCGACACGGCCGAGGCGATTCGCCGTCGGTTTCCCGGTGGCGTTGGCGTGGATGAGGTGACGACTCCTGCTGCAGCGGCCGCCGCTCGAATGCGGTAGACAAGGACACGTCGAACTCGCCCGCTCTTGCCGCCGAGAGCGCGGCCTGGAGGCCGGGGCCCTCGAGGGTGGCGCCCGAGGCTTGGTCGACGAACCGGTGGGTGATCTTCTGGCCAGGCTGGGAGGCGTCGAGGGCTTCGAGCCCCTGAGCTTTGCTTCCAGGGACGCTCGGCGTCCATAGGGACATGCCGGGCTGCGTGGATGACCAGGGGCGGCTTGGGCCCGCCCGCCTGAGCCGGCCGGTCCCGGAGCTGGGGGAACCGCTCCCACCGAGGCGGCCCTCGACCCGGGCGACTCTTTCGCGCGACCCGCCGACCGCGGACTCGATCCGGCCGGTCGCCGCTTCCAGGACGTGGAGGGACCGGCGGAGCCCTTCCACGGTGGCGGCCAGCCCGCCCAGGTTGTTGCGCTCGCCTTCGCGTCGCGCGGCACGAGCGTTGGCGTACGTGAGCGGAGAAGCGAGGGTCGGCGCGAGCGAGCCGACCGCCGCGGCGAGAGTGCCGTCGCTCACGCCTGGCTCCGACGGAAGACCGCCAGATCCTCGTGGCCGCTACGTGGCGCGGAACGCTCGGGCGCGGGCGCGCCGCACCTGGTCGAGGGCGAAGAACCACACCCGGGGAACGAGGCGGTCCTCGACGAGGCCGGCGAGGAGGGCCACGTTGCGCTCGAAGAGGCCGAGCCCGGCGCGCTCGCCGGCCCGCACGAGAAGGCCCGGCCGGTCGACCAGCTCGTCAGCCCGCCGCCATGGCCGGGCGGTGAGTGCCACGATCCCCCCGGGCCGCAGCAGCGCGGCGCACTCGACGAGCACCTGGCGCATCGCTTCGAGGAGACGGTCGAGGCCGACGTGGGCCAGGTTGGCCGGATCGGTCGAGTACCGGTCATGGTTCGTGGCCACGCCGCGGCCGGGCCTGGCGTCGACATCTCCGTGCACGGAGGGCCCGTAGGGGAGGGCGGGCTGGTGAGAACCACCGCGACCAGGCCGTGCGCCGCTGGGTCGATGTGGCCTCTGAGGTGGCCGGCGTCTCCCCAGACCACCTCGCCGTTCCCGCTTGCTCCGTGTGCTCGGGCATGGCCTAGCCGACCGGGGTCATCACCTCCGCTGGCCCGACGTCGTCGGCGGGGTCGTGGTCACCCGTCCGGGCCACTGCACACGGCCTCCGGGCGGAGACCCTATGCCTATGGCAGCCCGGAGGACCAGGGTCAGGGCACGGGGTTCAGCGTTTCCCCCGCCCAGTCCACAAGTTTGAAGCCCGTTCCTGGGGTGGAGGGGGGGCGGATCATGCCCTGTTGGATGTCCAGCTCGGGCTGGAAGAGGTGCTCCCACCAGCCGGGCATGTGCTCCACCAACAGCGCATTACGGGACGAGGCCATGAGATGGACGCTCACCTGCGTGAACATGTGGCTGGAAATGGGAAGACCGGCGAGGTCGGCCTGGACCGCCACCCGGTGGAATCCACTCGGTCCACCACAGTGCTGGAGATCGGGCATGAGGATCGCCGCCGCACCGTGGTCGATAAGGGGCTGGAACCCTGCGGTCCCGAACACGCTTTCGCCGGCGGCGACCGGGGTGGAGATCGCCCGTGCCACCGCCGCGCAGCCCTCGAGATCGGCGACATCCACCGGTTCCTCCAGCCAGTACAGGCCCAGGTCGTCCAGGGCCCGGCCGGCAGCCAGGGCCTCCCGCCTCGACCACCCCTGGTTGGCGTCCACCAGCACCTGGGTCGTGTCCCCCAGGGCTGAACGGACTTGTTCGACCCGGTGCACGTCGCTGCGCCAGTCCGGGGATCCCACCCGCATCTTGTAGTAGCGGAATCCCTGCTCCTGGAAGGAAAGGGCTTCCTCGCACAACTCTCCGACTGAGTACGAAAGCCAGCCGGGTTGCGCGTAGACGGGCAGGCAGGGCCATCTGGTGCCAAAGAGGCGGTGGAGGGGCAGGCCTGCCTGCTGGGCCAAGAGATCCCACAGGGCGGTATCGATCGCAGAAAGGGCCAGGACGCCGATCCCGGACTGACCGGTCAAGCTGAGGCGAACCCACATGCGGTCCCACAGTGCCGTGACGTCGTCGGCTTCGGCTCCCCCCAGCCCCTCGCTCAGATCAGCCAACATCGCACACGTCGCTTGTGCCTGGTGCGGTCGGAGGCTGAGGGTGACACCCTGCCCGGCGAGCCCGCCAGCGTGGATCTCCACGACACCGACCTCGGTGTGTGTGGTCTCGTGGATGGCAGTCCGCATCGGCCGGGCCATGGGAACCGACACGTGCCCGACCCTGACCCCGTCGATCCTCATCGCGGACGGTCCTCCAACTGGTCCGACAGGTCCATCACCGCCTCGCTCACCTCCGGTACGGCCCTCCCGGCGGCGGCCGCCACCGGGAGGGCGCCGTCCCCGATGGCCTCCGCCTCGCCGACGCTTCGGGCCTCGGCGTCTGGCATCGGGGCCCACGCCGTCCTGGGAACCGGGTCGGGCAGCCCCCTCGCCCGGGGCGTCGACCTCGGCTCCGGCCGCGCCGGACACCGCGGCCATCCCGTCCGCAAGGGCGGCGGTCGCCGGATCGGGCGGAGCGGCCACGGTGCCGGCGTCGCCGTGGTCCGCTCGGGGCGGGGGAGTGCCCACCCGTCGGCGTGCTCG
>DASQQH010000059.1:0-2208 GCA_035643555.1 Acidimicrobiales bacterium
GCTGGTTCCGGGCCTCTGACTTCTTCCCCGTGCCGTGCTGCGCGCCGACCTGTCGGTCGATCACCTACCTGCTCACCGACGGGGAGGACGTGGTCCCGGTCCCCCGCCTGGTCCCCATCGAGTCCGCCCTGGACTACCTTGCCAACCGGGCCCTCCCCGACACCTCCCTGCGGGAGCTGCTCGAGGGACTGTGGAGCGCCTCGGCGGTCCCCGGCAGCGAGGCCACCACCGCGGCGCTCACCGAGGTCCTCGCCGGGGCGGGGCTCGGCGAGGGGGTTGGCGACCTCGCCGAGGAGGCGCTCTCGTTCTGCGCCTCCTGCGGGGTGGACCTCCCCGGGGCCCTGGGGGACCTCGCCGCCCAGGCGTTCATGATCGTCATCCAGGACTTCCAGGACCCCTACACCCTCAACACCAAGACGCTGCAGAAGTGCTGTGTGCACGAGCTGGTCCCAGACGGGCGGATCATCCCCTTCTGCGCCTACAACGCCGTTGGCTACCGGGAACAGGTCCGGGAGGCCCTCTCGGGGGCCCCGGTCCCCGATCTGGTCCCCAACGCCACCGAGCTCGACCCCCTGCTCGCCACCACCGCCCACGGGGCCCGCACCCGGGCCCCGGCGGCGCCGGCGGCGCCGGTCCGGGTCACCCTGGGGGGGCGGCTGCGGTGAGGCCCACCGAGGGGGCGGCCCGGGGCGCAGGCCCCATCCACCGTGCCGCGGCCGTCCTCGCCGAGGTCCTGGCGGGCCTCGGGGTCGAGGAGGACGGCCCCCCGGCCCCGGAGGCGGTCAAGGCCTGCTGTGCGAGGGCCTACGGGGTGGACCTGGTGGGGCTGTTCCTCGGCGAGAGCTACCACCCAGGGGGCCTCGCCCTCACCAGGCGCCTGGGGGAGGTCCTCGGCCTCCGCCCGGGCGAGCGGGTCCTCGATGTGGCCTCGGGCATCGGGACCACCGCCCTCCTCCTCGCCGCCGAGTACGGGGTGGAGGTGGTGGGGGTGGACCTGGGCGAGGCCCAGGTGGCCCGGGCCCGCTCCCGGGCCGAGGCCGCCGGGGTGGGCGACCGGGTGCGCTTCGAGGTGGGCGACGCCGAGGGCCTCGCCGCCGAGGACGCCTCCTTCGACGCGGTGGTCTGTGAGTGCGCCTTCTGCACCTTCCCGGCCAAGGAGACCGCCGCCTCCGAGCTGGCCCGGGTCACCCGCCCGGGCGGTCGGGTGGGCATCGCCGATGTGTGGCTGGAGCCCGGTCACCTGGATCCGGCGCTGGCCGGCCTCGCCGGGTGGGTGGCCTGTGTGGCCGACGCCCGCCCGGTGTCCGACTACCGCCGCCTCCTGGCCGACGCCGGGCTGGAGGTCAGCGTCTGCGAGGGCCACGACGACGCCCTGGCCGAGACGATCGACCGGGTGGAGGCCAGGATCCGGGCCCTGCGCATGCTCCGTCTGCCCGTGCTGTCTTCCCTGAACTTCGACCGGGGCACCGACCTGGCCCGCCGGGCCGCACGGATGGTCGCCGACGGCCAGGGAGGCTACATGGTGCTGGTGGCCACGCGCCCGGTGGTGCCTTGAACCAGAACCTCGCCGGAAGGCCCAAGGACCGTCAGGGGTTTCCTCCGCACGGCCACCAGCGAGCATCGCCGCCGCCTGGGCTGTCCTTTCTGCCTCGGCCCTCGGGGTCCGGTCATCGTGGGGGCCGAGGGGCCCCACCCAGGGGCCCGGTCGTCCCTGTTCGACGAGCTGCGACGAGGTCCCGGGCGTCGGCCACACCGCCGTTGTCCCCGACACGCCCAGAGGGAGACTCCCCCACCAGGAGGCAGACCTCGAGCTTCGCCGCGCTCCCACGCCCGGTCGAGGACCGCATCCGCCAGGCCAGGGCGGCGGGGCCGGGAACCCCTCCCTGCCGGGCCCCCCGGAGCACCACGCCCGGCTCGAGGGCGTCCTTGCCGCCGCGGACCTCTCCTGGCATGGTCCACGCTCGTCGGCTTCGCCGGCGGTCCCGGCCTCGCCCGATGCGAGATCGACGCCTTCGCCCACCGCATCCTCCCCATGGCCGACCGTCTCACCCGCGGGCCCGCCGGTCCACCTCCGCCCGGACCGGACCTGGGCCGGGCCCTTGGCGAGGAAGCATGGAGGACACCACCGCCCCGGGGACGAGGGCCTCGCCGACGCCGGGCTGGAGATCGGCGTCGGCGAGCACCGCACGACGCCCTGGCCGAGACGAT
>DASQQH010000060.1:0-2021 GCA_035643555.1 Acidimicrobiales bacterium
TAGCCCTTGGTCTTCTCCTCTTGCAGCTTGGCGGCGAAGCCCCCGGTGCGGATGTCCTCGAGGACGGCCTCGAACACCCGGCGCATGGCGGCCCCGTCGACCCCCATGGTCCGCAGGAACCCCCCGTAGGCGGCGACCAGCCCATGGCCGCTGACGGCCCGGTAGAAGCCGTCCTCCCCGAAGGTCCTGAACACCTGGGACATCTCCCCCGACATGTACAGCTCCAGGACCAGGGCCTCCGGGGGCAGCCCGGCCTCCACCCCCAGGGCGAAGGCGTGCTGGATGGCCACCCCCAGGTAGGGGCCCACCGTCTGCTCAACCATGAGGTCGAGGGTCGCCTCCTGGGAGGCGCTGAGGGACAGGGCCCCCCGTTTGAGGGACCCCGCGGCGGCGGCCAGGGCCAGGAGCCGGTCCAGGGCCTTGCCGCTGGCGTCCCGCTCGACCGAGACGTAGCTCACGAACCCCCGGTCCTCCAGGGCGGCCCGGCGGACCTCCTCGCCGAGCATCCGGGGGGCCAGCAGCAGGGTGTCCACCCCCTCGGGGACCCGGATCAGGTCGTAGGCCAGGCAGTACCCCGAGGCGAAGCACACCGCCGACCCCGGACGGAGGGCGGGGGCCACCAGGTCGGTGAAGCAGTCCGGGATGGCCTCGTCGGGGATGAGCAGCTCCACCACGTCCAGGCCCGCGTCACGCTGGTTGAGGGCCAGTGACGCGCCGAGGTTCCCGTAGCCGATGACCGCTACCTGTTGGCCGGCCAGGGCCTCGGGATCGGCGTCGGCCTCGCGGTAGAAGGTCACCTCGTCGAGCATCTCTGGGAGCCTACCCGTGGAGGTCCCGCTGGTAGGGCGGGTCGAGGGCCTCGACCCCGGCGTGTCCTGGCCGGGCGGCGGCCCCTCGGCGGTGGCCACGGCGGGGGCTCAGTGGGTCCCCACCGCCGCCCGGACGGACTGGCGCAGCGAGTTGGTGGTGGCCATCACGGCCGTGGGCTCGTAACCACAGTGGGCCATGCAGTTGGCGCAGCGGGGGT
Organism: Acidimicrobiales bacterium; assembly: GCA_035643555.1. Classification (GTDB taxonomy): domain Bacteria; phylum Actinomycetota; class Acidimicrobiia; order Acidimicrobiales; family JAJPHD01; genus DASQQH01. The sequence continues at coordinate 1,028 of DASQQH010000060.1, forward strand.
CCCGACCGCGCCCGTACTTCTCCCAGTCCGTGGTCTCGATCAGCTCCTTGTAGGTCTCGGTGTAGCCGTCGCCCATGAGGTAGCAGGGGCGCTGCCAGCCGAAGATGGAGTAGCTGGGAATGCCCCAGGGGGTGCACTGGTAGTCGGTCTTGCCCTCCAGGAAATCGAGGAACAGGGGGCTGTGGTTGAACCGCCAGCGCTTCCGCCGACCGTCGGCGAAGGTCTCCCGGAACAGCTTGCGGGTCTGCTCCACCCCGAGGAAGTGGTCCTGGTCCGGCGCCTTCTCATAGGCGTAGGCGGGGGAGATCATCATGGCGTCGACCTCGAGGTCGTTGTTCAGGTAGTCCATGACGTCGCGCACGCTCTTGGGCGAGTCGGTGGTGAAGAACGTGGAGTTGGTGGTGACCCGAAAGCCCCGGGACTTGGCCTCCTTGATGGCGGCGACGGCCTTGTCGAACACGCCCTCGCGGTCGACCGCCTGGTCGTGGCGTTCCTGCAGCCCGTCGATGTGCACCACCCAGGAGAAGCGGTGCGAGGGGGTGAACTTGTCGAGCTTGCGCTGGAGGAGCACGGCGTTGGTGCACAGGTAGACGTAGCGCTTGCGCTTGATGAGCTCCTCCACCATCTCCTCGATCTTGGGGTGGAGCAGCGGCTCACCCCCGGCGATCGAGACCATGGGAGCACCTGATTCCTCGATGGCCCCCACGGCGTCCTCCACCGACAGCTTCTTGCGCAGGATGTCGGTCGGGTATTGGATCTTGCCGCACCCGGGGCAGGACAGGTTGCAGGAGAACAGCGGCTCGAGCTCGACGATCATCGGGAACTTCTCACGTCCGGCGAGCTTCTGGCGGGCGAGATAGCTCGCCATCTTCATGTTCTGGCGAAGGGGGATGCCCATCAGCGGACCTCCATGGGTAGCGGGAAGTGGACGGATTCGGTGGTCACCGAGCGGTGGGCGACCTCGACGGGGCCGAGGGTGGCCAGGGCGGCCACC
>DASQQH010000061.1:0-6111 GCA_035643555.1 Acidimicrobiales bacterium
CGAGCCCGTTGGCTCGGGGGTCTGGCGGCCATCGCGGGGCCCTGCCGGGCGCCCTGCGGACGAGGGGCATGGCGTGGGGAGAGGGACCACCGCAGCCTCCTGATCCGGTTCGGGGGACCTCTCCCCGGGAGAGCGCTCCTCCGGACCGGTGGGAGGGGGTGGCCCGCCCGACGCCCCAACGGGGTCCTCGGCGCTCGGGGTCCCGTGCGGGGTGGCGCGAGGCCCGCCCGGCGGGCGAACACCCCTCGTCCCGGTGCGGGGGGACCGGGGCCGGGGGGTGAGCCTCGGCGGCGGGGGCGCCGGGGTCGTCCACCACGGCCCCGGTGACCCGGGCCACCACCGCCTCGGCGGGGGAGGCACTCCCCCCCGGGACAGCTGGCCCCGAGGCGCGGGACGTCCCCGGGGTCCAGGCTCCCTCGATGTCGAGAGGGCCGCGATGGTGGCAGCGGCCGGGGCCCCAGGCGTTCTGGGTCCGGGCCCGGGGATCGGGCGGGAAACCGGTGGCCCGGCACATCACCCGGGCCACCTGGCTCCCAGGACGTTTCCTGGAAAGCCACCATTGTCCAGCCGGGTTGGTTTGCCGTGTACCGGTCGTGAGAAAACGTCAACAATCAGTGGGTGGACGGCCGTAGCTGATCGCAACGCACGCCGGTGGCACAGCAGTCCACGGGATTGGGACGTTCGGCCCTAGCTGCCAACACCCTGCCTCGCGACCGTGTGACGGGACCATGATCCCGTTCAGATGAGCGTCGGAACACGGAGGAAGCACATGAAAGCTGCGCTCGTCGTGAGTTGGACCACGCCAAAGACTGGTCGAGAGAACAAGGCAATCGACTATGGGCGAGAGGTCGATAAGGTCTGGAGCAGGTACGCCGCTGAAGGCAGATGCTCCGAGCCGGAGTGGTTCTGGGCATCACGTGGCCATAGCCTGTGGATCGTCAAGGCCGAGTATGAGGAGCTGCTGGCTCTGCTCGCGGAGACGTACTCACTTATTGTCAAGGGCCAGCTGCTGGTGGACGACTTCGAGTACGACATCCACATCTGTGGTCGTGAGGAAATGATGGCCCCGTACGAGGCCGTGGTGAGCGAAGTACTGGCTTGAAGACCACCGAACGCTGGATGTCCGCGCTCGCCCCAGGCGGGCGCGGACACTGCGTTCGGGGCCGGTAACACGCGGGTAGATGCCGGTGTCTGCGGCGTCGTTCTTCGTGGAGTTCCCGACACGTCGTCGTGCGGTGACGCGTGACCGACCCGACGAGAGGGATCCCGAGGCGGTCCAACGACACGTCGGGTCTCCGGTCGGGTTGGTGTCGGGGTGCTGCGATGGTGGGCGGAAGGGCGGAGGCGGGTCTTCTCCAGGCCAGCCTGGCGGGCTTTGTAGCGCCTCGCCCCTCGTGCTCGTCGTCGGGGTGAGGTAGCAGAGGCCGGCGTGGAGGCGAACGCCGTTCCACCTGGAGCGTCTGAGGGCCAGCTCGGCGTGGAGCTGGCCCGGGTCTGGGATCCTGTCCCGCTGGGGGTACGCCGCCTGCAAGTGGCCGAAGAAGGTCTCGATCCAGGCCTGATCGGTGGGTGTGCCGGGCCGGCCAGGGCGCCGGGCGATGGCGCAGGGGCCACGGAGTCTGACCAAGCCGTGCACGGTCACGCCCCTGACCACCGGGAGGAGGGAGCACCTGGGCCACGAGCCGCTGCGGTGCGTCGCAGGGGTCGGTCAGCGTGGCCGGACGTCCTTCACCTCCAACCGGGCGTGCGGCCCGCCTCCTCGATCCACCCCTGCAGCTCCGGTCGCTGCACCTCCTCCGGGGTGGTCACCTTGACGTAGCGGGTCCGACCGGTGGTTCCGAGTGGCGGTGGGGAGTCGAAGTCCGCGCCGCCGAGGAAGACGACATTCACGGAGACGTCGTAGGCGGCCACCTCGATGAGCCACCCGAGCCCTGGTCGTCCGTAGTACGGCCTCTTCCACTTGACGGCGTACTGAAGGCCCGGGATCGTCGCTCGGATCGACTCGTCCAACAGTGTGACGATGGGCTGGAGGTCTGGCATCTGACGCCGGGCCCAGTCGTCGATGTCGGAGTGGCTCGCCGATGGCTCCGGCGGCTTTCGCCCCGGGTTCCCCTTGACTGGTTTCGGCATCGTGTGTCCTTATTTGGACGGGTGGCTGGGGCTGATGACGAGCGGGAGGCCTGGGACCACCGATCGGCCATCTGGTTCCGTCGTCGCGCCGACGCGGAACGTGTCTCCTGACCCGGGAGAATGGCGGTTGCCAAGCGGCCATCCAGCCCAGGACGAGGAGGCACGTCCCGTGGGGAAGTCTCGCGCGGTCTGGACGATCGGCGAGGAAGCCGCGGTGCCCATCGGCTGCAGCCCCGACGGTGTGGCCCGGGTGGCAGAGACCACCCACAAGGGTCTGCCTGGTGGGGCGTCGCACCTGCCTCCTGGACCGCCGCCAGCTGGCGCTGTGGCCGACCTGCGGCCACGGGCATCACCTCCTTCCCGCGGCGGCGTCCCGCCCGCGGATCACCTGGCGCTGACAACCGACGTACCCACGGACCCCGAGCTCGCCGTCGGTCTGGTGCGGCCACCCCGCCACCATCATCCTGTCGCTTCCGGCACTGACCCCGGACGCTCGACCCCAGCCAGCTCCCGGGAGTCGAGCGGTGGGTGCAGGCGGGGCGACCGATCGTCAGCTGCGCCCAGGGTTGCCATCGTCGGTCGTCCTGCTCGCCTAGCCTTCCCCGTGACACGAGGACAAGGGGAGGGCAGATGGCCCACCACGGCCTGGACGTGGCCGTGCTCGGCCCGTGGTCGCTCGCGACGAGCAAGGCGTTCTGGGAGGGCTTCGCCCCCGCGCCGCTGGTGACCCGGGACCAGGGCGACCACCTGCGTTCGGTCTTCCGTGCCGAGGGCGACTGGCGCCGAGCCGAGGTGGAGGTGAGCCAGGGGGACGGCACGGCGAGGGTCGCCCTACGGGGCTGCGGCGACCTCGAGGCCGCCGCAGCCCAGGCCTGTCGTTTCCTCTCCCTGGACGTCGATGCGCGGGGCTGGCCCGACGTCGGGGAGCGGGATCGGGTCATCGCCGACGCGCAGGCGAGGTTGCCCGGGCTTCGCCCCTGTGGGTTCCACTCCCCCTACGAGGCAGCCTGCTGGTCGGTGCTGTCCCAGCGCATCCGTGTCACCCAGGCCGCGCGGCTGCGTGACGACCTCGTCCGCCGCCACGGCGACGAGGGCGCGTTTCCCGCCCCCACCGTCCTGTGCAGCATCGACCTCGACCTGCCGGGCCCCAAGGCCGAGTACCTGAGGGCCGTCGCCGAGGCCGCGCTCGAGGGACGCCTCGACGGCGCGGCGTTGCGCTCGGTCGAGCCGGACGAGGCCGTGCGAGTGGTGCGGGAGGTACGGGGGCTCGGGCCCTTCGGCGCGGAGCTGGTCGTGGCGCGCGGGGCGAACGCACCCGATGCCCTTCCCCGCCACGAGCGCCGCCTGGAGGCCGAGGTGACCGAGCGCTACGGCGCGGGCAGCACCCTCGCCGAGGTCTCCGAGGCCTGGCGGCCGTTCCGTACCTGGGCGGCGGTGTCGTTGCGCGCCCTGCGGGAATCCCGGACCCAGGAGCAGGGCGGCGGGCCGCGACCGGGGAGGTGACGGGGGGCGGGCGGGCCATGCGACGAGGCCGCCGGGCACCCCAGCGGCGCCACCCCAGGGGGTGGTGCGGGGCGGGACGACCGGCGGCACGGCGATACGGCCGCCGACGGCCCCGGGCTCGGCCTGGTCGACGGAGATGGGCCTCCGGGGGATGCCCCGGCCGGGTCGGGCCAGGCACCCGCCACCGGCGCTGCCAGACCACCGGGGAGAAGCGGCGCCGGGGGCCGGGGGCTACCCGAGGGTGCGGGCCGTCTCGCGGTCGTCCCGGTAGCCCTGGTAGGCCGCCGAGTACTCCATGACCCGGGCGATGTCGGCCAGGAGGTCCTCCTCGTAGCCCGCCCGCCGAAGGAGGTGGAACCCGACCTCCATGCCCGCGCTGATCCCCCCGCCGGTGATGACCCGTCCGGCGTCCACCACCCGGGCGCGGCTCACCGTGCAGGCGGGGGCGAGCGCTGCCAGACGGTCGATGGGGACCATGCCCGACTCGCTGGCCTCGGCCCGGTCCGGTTCCTTTCGGCTGGTGGCCACGACGCGGTCGAGGAGCCCCATCTGGGCGTAGATCCAGGACCCGGTGCACACGCTCACCAGCAGGGTCTCCTCGGGCAAGGAGCGCACGTAGTCGTGGAGGCGGGTGTTGTAGGTCTCCGCCCTCGTTCCGGCGCCGCCGGGGATGAGGAAGGCGTCCATGGCGGGGCGCTCGCCGAAGCCGTAGTTGGGCACCACGGTGAACCCCGCCTGGGCCTGCACCGGTCGGAGCGCCTCGGCGACGAGGAACACGTCCAGGGAGGGGTCGAACCGGCGGGCCACGGCGAACACGCCGTACGGCGCGGCGAAATCGACGATCTCGGCGTCCTCGAACACGTAGACGCCGAGGCGGAAACCGGGCGTAGCGGACATCGCAACCTCCGGGGGTGAGGGGTGTGGGGGACCGGATCGGGCCCGGCCCAGGGCCATGGCCGCCACTGGCGGGGCGGGTGGCCGCCGGGAGCGGAGGTCACGGCGGGACCTCCCCGGCGGTGAGGAGGTCCCGCAAGACCCGAGCGGCGGAGTGGTCGATGTCCCGGGTGGCGGTGACCAGGACCAGCGCGCCGGCGTGGGACTTCGCGGCCAGCTCCTTCAGCTGCTCCCTGGCGTTCCCCTGGGCGAGCTCGCTCCGGTAGCGGGTGGCGAACTCGTCGAACCGCTCGGGGGCGTGGCCGTACCACTTGCGCAACTCCGGGCTGGGGGCCACGTCCCGTGCCCACTCGTCGAAGGGCGCCCGGTCCCTGGCCACCCCCCGGGGCCAGAGCCGATCGACCAGGACCCGGTGGGCCGACCCGGCGGGAGGCTCGGCGTAGACCCGCGCGATGTCCACCCGGCCCAGCGTCGTTTCGGGCTTCCACCTGCTCCCGTCGGGCGTTCCCTGCGCCGGCGCCAGGCCCTCCCACAGGCCGGGGAGCTGCTCGGTGAGGCGCCGGAGCTCCTCCAGGTGGAGAGCCGAGAGCGCCTCGAGGCGCCGGGCGCCCACCGTGGTGAGCGCCAGGCGAACGACGCGGCGGTCCGTGTCGTCCCGGATCCGGCGGACCAGACCCGCGGCGTCGGCGCGGTCGACCAGGCCCACGGCGCTGTGGTGGCGCAGCAGGAGATAGTCGGCGACCTCGCCGATGGTCGGCCCTCTCGGGTCCGGATGTCCCCGCACGGCCAAGAGGAGCTGGTGCTGGGCCGGGGTGAGCCCCGCCTCGTGCGCCTGTTGCTCGCTCCACCGTTGGAACTGGCGCAGTCCCGTTCTCAGCGCCAGGAGCTGGGCGTACACGTCGTCGGTAAGCATCTCGTACCACGATACACTAGTCGACCATGCGGTCAGCGGTTGGCGGACCGGGCCCCGACCAGGGCACCAACCCCTGGTCCGTCAGCCTGGGCACCGGGCAGCGACGGATGGTGCTGCTCGCCGGTCTCGGGTGCCTGCTCGGCGGGGTCGGCGGCCTGGCGGCCTACCTGATCGTGAAGCTGGTCGCCCTGCTCAGCAACCTGGCCCTGCTCCACCGTGTGGGGTTCACCCTGCCCAACCTCAGCCACTATCACCCGGGTCCCGGGCTGCTCGGGGTGGCCGTGGCCGGGGCACTGGTCGTGGTGGCCCTGGCCCACTGGTCACCGGTCATCAAGGGCCACGGCATCCCCGAGTCGCTCGAGGCGATCCTGTTCGGGGAGAGCCGGATCAGGCCTCGAGCCGCCTTCGCCAAGCCCGTCTCGGCGGCGGTCGCCATGGGGACCGGGGGGCCATTCGGTGCCGAGGGGCCCATCATCGTGACCGGGGGCTCGGTGGGGTCGCTCCTGGGGCAGGTGCTGTCCGTGAGCCCGGACGAGCGTCGTATCCTGCTGGCCACCGGGGCGGCGGCCGGCATGGCCGGGGTCTTCAATACCCCGATCGCCGCGGTCGTCCTCGCCGTCGAGCTGCTGGCGTTCGAGCGGTCGCTCCGGGCACTGGTGCCACTGGTCCTC
>DASQQH010000062.1:0-3172 GCA_035643555.1 Acidimicrobiales bacterium
CGGCATCGACGTGATCATGTACCGGCCGGACGACGAGCTCAAGAACCTCGCCCGGCTCGCGGTCGAGCTCGGGGTGGACGACCTGTTCACCGACGGGTGCGTGGCGGCCGACGTACTGTCTTCTCTTGAAACCCGCGGCGAGGCCGGCACGAAGTGGCTGGCCGCGTTCGACAAGGCGCGCGATCCCTGGTTCCACGTGTCCACCGGCGACGGCTTCTACCACCACCACCTGAGCTGGAACGAGGACCTCACCGTGCCCTTCGCCGCCCTGCCCCGCTACGTGGCGGAGGCCCGGGCCGGGCACCTGCAGGTCCGCCCGACCGCACAGCTCCAGGCGGAGCGGGACCGCATCGTCGAGGAGTACCGGTCCCTGCTGCCGGGGGAGGACGAGCGGGCAACCTTCGACCAGATGCTCGGCCTGTGCCGGGTGGTGTTCCCCTACGTCGAGGACCACAAGTTCTACTGCGAGCACTGGTTCACCACCCGCTTCTTCCAGAAGATCCGGGGCTTCGGCCGCCTGCTGGTGGCCTTCGGTGTCCTGGCCGAGGCCGAGGACGTCTTCCACCTGCACCACACCGAGGTGGACCAGGCCCTCGCCGACGTCAGCCTCGCCTGGGCCGCGGGCGGGACGGCGGTGGGTGGGGCGCACTTCCCGGCCGTGGTCACCGAGCGCAAGGCCATGCTGGCGGCCATGGCCACCTGGTCGCCTCCCCCCGCCCTGGGCCCGGTGCCCGAGGCCATCAACGATCCGGCGGTGACCATGCTGTGGGGCATCACCGCCGAGCGCCTCGAGACCTGGATCAGGGCGGAGGGCACCGACGGGACCGAGGTCCACGGCTACGCGGCCTCCCCGGGGAAGGCCGAGGGCACCGCCCGGGTGCTCATGAACGTGAACGACATCGGGGAGATCCGGGAGGGCGAGATCCTGGTCTGCCCGGTCACCGCCCCGTCCTGGGGTCCGGTGTTCGGCAAGATCAAGGCAGCGGTCTCCGACATCGGCGGCACGATGTCCCACGCGGCGATCGTCGCCCGGGAGTACGGGATGCCGGCGGTGGTGGGGACGGGCCAGGCCACCAGGATGATCAGGACCGGCCAGCGCGTCCGGGTCGACGGGGACGCCGGCGTGGTGCGGATCCTCGGCTGAGGGGAGGGTGGCCGTGGCCGTCGACGACCTCGTCAGGGACCTGGGGACCGTCGGGATGGGAGACGTGGCCACCGTCGGCGGCAAGGCCGCCGGCCTCGGTGAGCTGATCCGGGCGGGGATCCCGGTCCCCCCGGGCCGGGTCGTGACCACCGCCGCCTTCCACGCGGCCCTCGCCCCCCTGGACCCGGCAGGGCTGGTCGCCCGGGAGGTCGGCGGCCTGGCACCTGGGGACGCCGAGTCGCTGAGCCGGGCCGGTCGGGCCCTCCGGGCCCGCGTCGAGGCGGCCCCGGTGCCCGGGGAGGTGGGCGAGGCGATCCGGGGCGGCTACCGGGCCCTTGGGGGGGGCGCGGGCAGCGCCCCGGGCGAGGTGCCGGTCGCGGTCCGGTCCAGCGCCACCGCCGAGGACAGCGCCGAGGCCAGCTTCGCCGGCGTGCAGGACACCTACCTGTGGGTGCGGGGGGAGGACCAGGTCCTGGACCAGGTCCGACGGTGCTGGGCCAGCCTCTACGACGTCGAGTCCCTCACCTACCGCCTCCAGCGGGGCCTCGGGGAGACCGGCCTGGCCATGGGGGTCGTCATCCAGCAGATGGTGGACGCCCACGCCTCCGGGGTGGTGTTCACCCGCAGCCCGGTGACCGGCGACCGGTCGGTGATCGTCCTCGAGGCCAGCTGGGGCCTGGGCTCGGCGGTGGTGAGCGGGGAGGTCACCCCCGACCGGTACACGGTGAACAAGGTGACCGGGGAGGTGATCACCAACGCCGTGTCGACCAAGACCCGCCGGCACCGACCTGACCCCGCCGGAGGCGGCGTGCGGGCCGAGGCGGTCCCCGCGGCGCTGCAGGACCGGCCCTGTCTGGCCGAGGCGGAGGTGGCCCGGCTCGTGGAGGTCGCCCGCCGGGTCGAGGCGCACTACGGGACGCCACAGGACATCGAGTGGGCCATCGCCGCCGACCCGGCCGGCGGCTCGAGGGTCCTGGTGCTCCAGAGCCGTCCCGAGACCGTGTGGTCCGGGCGTCCGGAGCGGCCCCTCGCCAAGCCCCGGGGCCGGCCCTTCGACCATGTGGTCTCCCTCCTGGGCGGGCAGGTCGACCCCCCCGGCGACGACCGGCCATGACGCTGTCGCCCGAGGACGTCCAGGACATCCTCGCCATCCTGGACGCCTCCCCCTACGACGAGCTCCAGGTGACGACCAGCCGGTTCTCCCTGACCCTGCGACGCACCCCCGGCGGGGGGTGGACCGAGCAGCGTTCCTCCTCGGCCCCGCCGGTGGTCACGGCTCTCCCGGAGGAGGCCGCCGGGCCCGGGCCACCCCCTGGCGACACCGGGGCCTCCCCGGGTCCCATCCCGCCACGGCCCGGGCTGCACGAGGTCCCGTCCCCCCTGCCCGGCACCTTCTACCGTGCCCCGAGCCCCGGCGCGGCGCCCTTCGTGGAGGTCGGGACCAGGGTCGGTCCGGACTCGGTCGTGGGGATCGTCGAGACCATGAAGATGATGACCTCGGTCTACGCCGGGGCGACCGGGACCGTCGCCGAGATCCTGGTTCCCAACGGGGCCGGGGTCGAGGCCGACGCGGTGCTGGTCCGCATCGACGTGGACCAATGAGGTTCCGACGGGTCCTGGTGGCCAACCGGGGGGAGATCGCCCTGCGCGTCCTTGGGACCTGCCACCGCCTGGGGATCGAGGCGGTCCTGGCCGCCTCCGAGGCCGACCTGGACTCCCTGCCGGCCAGGGTGGCGGACGCGGTGGTGCCCATCGGCCCCCCGGCCGCCGCCCGCAGCTACCTCGACCCCGGGGCGATCGCCCGAGCGGCGGTGGCGGTGGGGGCCGACGCCGTCCATCCCGGTTACGGGTTCCTCTCGGAGAGCCCCCGCCTGGCGCGGGCCTGTGCCGACGCCGGCATCGTCTTCGTCGGCCCCACCCCGGCCCAGCTCGACGCGGTGGGTGACAAGACGGCGGCTCGCCGCCTGGCCGCCGAGGCCTCCCTGCCGGTGCTGCCCGGCGGGCAGGTCGGCGACGCCGACGAGGCGG
>DASQQH010000063.1:0-2586 GCA_035643555.1 Acidimicrobiales bacterium
TGTCGGCGGCGTCCAGCTGGTCCTCACCCAGGTTGACCACGGCCAGCACCGCCTTGTCGGTCAACAGGAAGGCCGGGCGCAGGGCCCTCCGGGTCTCGGCGTCCAGGTGGGCCCGGTAGAGGGGCGTGCCGTGCTGGAGCGCCTCCAGGGCCGCCTCGAGGGCCGCCACCTCCCCGGCCAGGGACCGGTCGGCGCGGGCGGCCTTGCGTCGCCGCTCCAGCAGGGACTCCACCGTGGCCAGGTCGGCGAGGACCAGCTCCAGCTCGAGGATCCCCAGGGCCTCCACCGGGTCGGTGATCCCCGGTACCTCCGGGTTCTCGAACGAGCGGAGGACCAGGCACAGGGCGTCGACCTCGCGGATGCCGGCCAGGAACCGGTTCCCCAGGCCCTCCCCGGTGGCCGAACCGGCGACCAGCCCGGCGATGTCCACCAGCTCCACCCCGGCGCGCACCACCCGGCGGCTCTGGCTCATGGCGCCCAGGGCGTCGACCCGGCCGTCGGGGACCTGGGCGACCGCCGTGGTGGTCTCGGTGGTGGAGAAGGGGTGGACCGCCACCGCTGCGCCGGCCCCGGTCAGCGCGTTGAACAGGGACGACTTGCCGGCGTTGGGGAGGCCCACGAGCCCGAGTCGCTCCACTGCTCCGAGGCTACCGCCTGGCGCTAGGGTGGCCTCCGCATGTCCAAGAAGACCGCCAAGCGCAGACTCTCCGCCAAGAAGAAGGCCAGCCACGGCAAACGGCCCAACGCCGGCCGGGGCTGAGGCGGCCGGCACCGGCCGGCTGCCCGGGTCCCTCCGGTCGGATCAGGACAGCAGCCGAACCCGGATGGTCTCGGGGAGGGCCTCGAGGGCCCGGACCATCCCCTCGGTGTAGTCCTGGCCGATGTCGGTGATCACGTAGCCGACCTCCCCCCTGGTCCCCAGGTGCTGGCCCTCGATGTTGACCTGGTGCTCGGCGAGCAGCCCGTTGATGGTGGCCAGCACGCCGGGGGTGTTGTGGTGGATGTGGACCAGCCGGTGGGCCCCCGAGCGGTCGGGCAGGGACAGGTCGGGGAGGTTGACGCTCATCGCCGTGGAGCCGGTGGCGACGAAGTCCGCCAGCTTCTGGGCCACGAATCCGCCGATGTCCTGCTGGGCCTCCTCGGTGCTGCCGCCGATGTGGGGGGTGAGGATGACGTTGGGCAGGTGCTGCAGCTCGGACGTGAAGGATGCGCCGCGCCGGCCCGGCTCGCCGGGGAACACGTCGATCGCCGCCCCGGCCAGATGGCCGCTCTCCAGGTGCCGGCGCAGGGCGGCGTGGTCGACCACGAACCCGCGGCTCAGGTTCAGGAACAGGGCGCCGGGGCGCATGCGGGACAGCTCGGCCTCCCCGAACAGGTCACGGTTGTCGGGCCGGCCGTCCACGTGCAGGGTCACCACGTCGACGGCCTCCAGCAGCTCCTCCAGGCTGGAGCACCGGCGGGCGTTGCCCAGGGCGAGGCGGTCGGCGCTGTCGTAGAAGTACACGGTCATCCCGAGGGTCTCGGCGAGCACGGAGAGCTGGGAGCCGATCTTCCCGTACCCGACGATCCCCAGCCGCCGGCCCCGCACCTCGTGGCTGCCGCTCGAGGACTTGTCCCACACCCCCTCGTGGAGGGCCCAGGAGCGCTCGGTCAACCGGCGGGTGAGGGCGATGATCTCCGCCAGTACCAGCTCGACCACGCTGCGCGTGTTGCTGAACGGGGCGTTGAACACGACGATGCCCTGTCGGGTCGCCGCCGGAAGGTCGATCTGGTTGGTCCCGATGCAGAACGCCCCGACGGCCATGAGGCGGGGGGCCTGGGCCAGGACCGAGCCGCTCAGCTGGGTCTTCGACCGGATGCCCAGGAGATCCACGGTCCCCAGGGCCTCCACCAGCTCGGGCTCGGGAAGGGCCCGGTCCAGGGCCTCCACCCGGTGCCCCTCGGCGGCGAGCAGGTCGGCGGCATCATCGTGGATGCCCTCCAGCAACAGCACTTCCAGCTTGCCCCGGTCGCCGATCATGGATACGCGTGCTCCTCCGCCCGGTTCGAGATACGCAACGACCCTAGGCGGCGGCGTCCGCCCCTCCGTCTCGAGCGCCTACCCGAGCACCTGGTCGGCGGCGATCACTTCCCGGGCCACGTCGGCCATCCGGCGGTTGGCGTCCCGTGCCCGGCGCTGGATCCGGGCGAAGGCCTCGGCCTCCGACAGGCCGCGCTGTTCCATGAGGATCCCCTTGGCCCGCTCCACCAGCTTCCGGGTCTCCAGCGCGTCGCTGAGGCGGTCCACCTCGGCCTGCATGGCCTCGAACTGGCTGTGCCGGGACACCGCCAGGTGCAGGGCCGAGCCCACCTGGCGGGGGGTGACGGGTTTCACCAGGTAGGCCCCGACACCGCAGTTGGCCGCCTGCTCGACCAGGGCCGGGTCGTCGTAGGCGGTCACCGCCACGATCGGGATCCGCCGATGGGCCCGCACCCGGCGGGCCACCTCCAAGCCCGAGAGGCCCGGCATCATGAGGTCGAGGACCATCACGTCGGGCTCGGTGGCGAGGGCGTCCGCAACGGCCCGGTCCCCCTTGTCCACCCGGG
>DASQQH010000064.1:0-4936 GCA_035643555.1 Acidimicrobiales bacterium
GCCGGGCCCAGTGCTCGATGGCGTACTTGGCCACCATCGCCGCGTGGTAGCTGGACCCGCACCCCACGATGAACACCTTCTCCACGGCGCGGAGCTCGTCGTCCGACAGGCGCATCTCGTCCAGCATGAGCGAACCGTCGGGGAGCAACCGCCCGAGCAGGGTGTCCCGCACGGCCCGGGGCTGCTCGTGCATCTCCTTGGCCATGAAGTCGTCGAACCCGCCCTTCTCGGCCGCCTCGAGGTCCCAGTCGACGGTGAGCGGCGGGGGGTGGACCTCGGCGTTCTCCAGGGTGGTCACCCGGACCGAGCCGGGGCGCACCTCGACCAGGTGGTCATCGTCGATGGCGTACAGCTCCCGGGTCCGGCCCAGCACCGCCGGGATGTCGGAGGCCACGAACCCGGCGGTGTCGGTCCGCCCCACGATCAGCGGGGAGACCCGCCGGGCGGCCACCACCAGGTCCGGCTCCCTGCGGTGGATGACGGCGAGGGCGAAGGCGCCCTCCACCCGCCCCAGCACCGACCGCACGGCACGGGCCAGGGGCGACTCGCCCGTGGTCTGCGCCGGGTCCGCGTGGTCGACGAGCGCCTCCTCGACCAGATGGGCCAGGAGCTCGGTGTCGGTCTCGGAGGTGAGCTCGTGGCCCGTGTCGAGGAGCCGGGCCGCCAGCTCCAGGTGGTTCTCGATGATCCCGTTGTGGACCACCGCCAGGGAGGCCGTGCAGTCGAGATGGGGGTGGGCGTTGGTCTCCACGGGGCGGCCGTGGGTGGCCCAGCGGACGTGGCCCACCCCGGTCGTGGCCCCCGGGTGCATCCCCCCGGTCGCCTCTGCCAGGCGGGCAACCGACTTGGTCCCCCCGGCCTGGCGGGCCCGCCACAGGCGTGCGGGCCCCGCCGCTCCGCCGGTCCCCCGGCCCGGGTCGGGGACCACCAGGGCGACGCCGGCGGAGTCGTAGCCCCGGTACTCCAGGCGCCCCAGCCCGTCGATCAGGGCGTCGAGTGCGCCGGCGACGCCTGTCACCCCGATGATCCCGCACATCGGTCCCCAGGCTAGTGCCGGTCCCCGGGCCGGGTCGGGGCTTCTGCTCTCTAGCCTGGCCCTCATGAAGATCGGCTTGGTGCTGTTCCCGACCGAGTACTCCATCAGCCCCGCCGAGCTGGCCCGGGAAGGCGAGGAGCGGGGGTTCGAGGCCCTGCTGTTCCCCGAGCACACCCACATCCCCACCTCCCGCCGCACCCCCTACCCGGGCGGTGGCGACCTGCCCCGGCAGTACTCCCACACCCTCGACCCCTTCGTGGCCTGCACCGCGGCGGCCATGGCGACCAGCTCCCTCCTGGTCGGCACCGGGGTGTGCCTGGTGATCGAGCGGGACCCGATCACCCTGGCCAAGGAGGTCGCCAGCGTGGACCACGTCTCGGGCGGGAGGTTCCTGTTCGGGGTCGGCGGCGGCTGGAACCGCGAGGAGATGGAGAACCACGGGACCGACCCCCGCCACCGGTGGCGGCTGCTGGCGGAGCGGATCAAGGCCATGAAGGCCATCTGGACCGAGGACGAGGCGGCGTTCCATGGGGAGGCGGTGGACTTCGACCCGCTGTGGTCCTGGCCCAAGCCCGTCCAGCGGCCTGGTCCCCCGGTGCTGGTGGGCGGCGGCGGGGAGAGCGCCGTGGACCGCACCCTCGACTACGGGGACGAGTGGATGCCCCTCCATGGGACCGCCGACCTCGAGACCCGTATCGGCGAGCTGCGCCGCCGGGCCGCGGACGCCGGCCGGGGCGCGCTGCCCGTCAGCGTCTTCGCCGCCCCGCCTCGACCTGAGCCACTGGAGAAGCTGGCCGCCGCCGGGGTGGGGCGGGCCCTCCTCGCCGTGCCCTCCGACGAGCACCCCGACGAGGTCCGGGCCCGCCTCGACCGCTGGACCCCCCTGATCAGCCGCCTCTCCGACGCGGCCTAGGTCACTGAGCATAAAGTCGGTCTCTGGGCTCGCGACCGACGGCCTGGCCTGGGAGAATGACACCGGTGTGATCCTCTAGGCGGGAGGAAGCGGTGCTGGGTCGGGTTGATCCCCAAGGGTCCCTCCTCGAGACTCGCCTGATGCGGCGGCATCTGGTGACCAAGGGAAGCGTCTACGAGCGCCTCGCCGACCACGGCGACGAGATCGTCTCCGACGACGACTTCGCCCACCTCTACGCCGACCGCCGGGGCAGGCCGTCGGTGCCCCCCTCGGTCATGGTGAGAGCGCTGCTCCTTGCCACCCACGACGCCACCTCGGACCGGGAGACCTCGAGGCGCACCCGGGTGGACGCGGACTGGAAGGCAGCAATGGGCGTCGACGACGACTTCGGAGGCATCGGGGCCACGACCTTCTCCTTGTTCCGGGCTCGCCTGGTGGTGGACGACGCCGACCAGGCCCTGTTCGTAAAGACCCTGGAGGCCGCCATCGACGCCAAGGTGTTGCGTGGCAAGCGCCGGGCCATCATCGACTCCTCCCCGGTCAGGGGCGCAGGAGCGGTTTCTGACACCTACGAGTTGCTCCGGGGGTTCCTCGCCCAGGCCATCCGGGCAGGAGGCGAGGCCTTCTCGGCGCCCACCCGGGAGGTGGCCTCCCCCCACATCGGGGAAAAGCCAGACATCGACTGGGGGGACCCAAAGGCCAGGGCTTCCTACCTGGGCGACCTGGTGGGGGCCATCAAGGCCGTCCTCGCCGAGGCGAGGAGCATTGACGACGAGGCCGTTGGCGAGGCCGCCTCGCATCTGGCCCAGGTGGTGGACCAGGACCTCGAGGAGGGGGAGGACGGCGAGGCAGGGATCCGCCGGGGCGTGGGCAAGGACCGCATCGTCTCGTCCTCGGACCCCGAGATGCGCCATGGCCACAAGTCCTCCAACCGGCGCTTCGATGGCCACAAGATGGACCTGGTCACCGACGAGGAGACCGAGTTGGTCCTGGGGATTGCCATCCGGGCCGGGAACGCCCCAGACGGCGAGGGGGCGGTCCCCCTCCTCGAGGCCGTTCAGGGCACCGAGGGGGTCGAGGTGGGCGCCCTCCTTGGCGACATGGCCTACTCCGAGGGGGACGTGCGGGTGGCCGTGGAGGAAGAGGGGACAACCCTCCTGGCCAAGGTCCCCCCGGTATCCAACTCGGGGCGGTTCCCAAAGACCGACTTCTTCATCGACACCGAGGCCGGAGAGGTCACCTGCCCGCAAGGCGAGGTCACCACCGACGCCCGGCCCGAGCGGGACCACAAGGGCCGCCCGGGGCTGCGCTTCGTGTTCCCCGCCCAGGTGTGTGGGACCTGTCCCGTTCGGGCGGACTGTGTTGGGGGCAAGGCCGGTCGCTCGGTGTTCGTCGGGGTCCACGAGGACCGCATCGCTGCTGCCCGGGCCGCCCAGGCCGACCCCGAGGTCAAGGCCCTCCTTCGCAAGCGGGCCAAGGTGGAGCGCAAGATCGACCACCTCCAGGACCTCGGGATGAGAAAGGCCCGCTTCCGGGGGAGGCGACGCACCCGCCTGCAGGCCCTCCTGGCAGCCACCGTGGCCAACTTCTCCCGCCTGGCGGTCCTCGGGGCCTTCGACCAGGCCCCAGCCCCGGTCATGGCGGCCTGAGGGGAGGAATCTCTCCCTCGTCGGCCCGCAGACCTCCCGATTACCGCCCGAGGAGTCCATGTAGGGCCCTTCTGGCGGCCCGATCGCCCACATCCGCCTCCCCAGCGGGCAGTGGAAGGCCTTCGTCTATGACCCCCCTTGCTGCTCGTTCACCCAGTGAGGCCAGCCTCGGACCGCCGAGATGCCGGGCTCGGTGAGTGACCTACGCTGAGCCCACCAGGCCGGGGTCCGAGGCGACCTCACGAAGGCGGAGGTGCAGGGTGGGCGACGTGGTGAACATCAACGACCTCCTCCGGGATCAGGTGGTGATGGACCTGTCCTGCCTGGACCGGCTCTATCTGAACGCCTACGTGCCGACCCTGCAGGTGGGGGGCCAGGTGGTCACCTTCATGAAGGACCACCTGGGACTACCCATCCCCTCCCCGGCGGTGTTCAAGACCTTGGGCGACCGGTTCCGCAAGGCCGTGGGCGACTTCGCCCAGACCAACGCCATCCCCCTCGTCCGCTTCGCCAAGGGGGAGCGCCACATCGAGGTCATGCGGCCCTACTTCGACCGGGCCAAGGGTGAAGGGGTCGTGGCCATCGGGGTGGCCCAGGAGTTCCAGCGGGTGTTCATCGGCTACGAGCACCAGAAGACCCGCAACCCCGAGGCCATCTTCTACGGGTTCCAGAAGGCCGACCGCCGGGTGACGGTGTACTACTTCTACCTCCTCGACGCCGACTTCGGCCCCGCCTTCATCAAGGTGTGCAGCTACTTCCCCTACCCGGCCAAGGTGTGGCTCAACGGCCATGAGTGGGCAAAGGCCCAGGCCACCAAGGCCGCCCTTGCCTACACCGCGCTGTCCAACGGGTTCGCCACCTGCAGCGATCCCGCCCGCCTCCAGGCCATCTGCGACACCCTGGGACCGGCCAAGATCCAGGCCTTCTTCGAGGCCATGGTGGCAGACAACCTGGACCTGGGCAGGCCCGAGGAGGTCCGCCTCATCTTCTCCCGCCAGATCCGCACCACCACCCGGAGTGTCTTCTCCACCCGGGTGGTCACCCGGGGGACCGACGTCACCGTCAACGTCTCCTACAAGAACTCCCGCATCAAGGAGTACCTGAAGGACTCCCGGGCCCTCAGGGTGGAGACCGTGGTCAACTCTCCGACCGACCTCGGCGTCGCCCGTCGCCTCCCCAACCTCCCAGAGCTGCAGGCCAAGGCCAGGGCCGCCAACCACCGTCTCCTCGAGGTCCAGCGCATCGGACAGCGCTGTGCGGTGTCCTCCCCCCTCCTCGACCACCTCACCACACCCTCCCTCGTGGGGGACCAGCGGGTCTCTGCCCTGCGCTTCGGGG
>DASQQH010000065.1:0-6666 GCA_035643555.1 Acidimicrobiales bacterium
CGGTCTCCTCGGCGAAGGTCGTCTCCAGCACCCCGGCCCGGGTGGACCCCAGGCCGTGGGCGTAGGACAGGGCCAGGTCCTTGGCCTTGCCCGAGGCGTCCTGGGACACCGCGACCAGGGAGGGGACCCCCCCTCCCTCGACGTAGGTGCGGCGCAGGAGGTGGCCCGGCGCCTTGGGCGCCACCATGGCCACGTCCACCCCGGGGGGCGGGGTGATCTGGCCAAAGCGGATGTTGAAGCCGTGGGCGAAGAACAGGGCGTCCCCCTCCCCCAGGTGGGGAGCGATGTCGGCCTCGTAGACCGCGGGCTGGTCGGTGTCGGGCAGGAGCAGGACCACGAGGTCGGCCTCGGCGGCCGCCTCGGCGGCCGTGGTGACCCGCAGGCCCGCCTCGGCGGCCTTGGCCCGGGATCGGGAACCCTCCCGCAGGCCCACCCGCACGTCGATCCCGGAGTCGGCAAGGTTCTGGGCGTGGGCGTGGCCCTGGGACCCGTACCCGATGACGGCGACGGTCCGGTCCGCGAGCAACGACGGGTTGGCGTCCTTCTCGTAGTAGAGCACGGCCATGTCTCGGCTCACCTTTCTCCAGCCCCGGGCGGTCACGCCGCCCCGGTACGCAGCCCTCTGCCAGCCTGACGCTCCAGCCGGGGCAGGGCCACCCGTCCCGTCCGCTGCAGCTCGACGATCCCGAAGGCTGCCATGAGCTCGGCGAAGTCGTCGAGCTGGGCGGGCTCGCCGGCGAGCATGACCGTGAGCTGGTCGTGGCCCACGTCGGCGATCCGCCCTTCGAACACCCCCACCAGCTCCAGGACCTGACCCCGCTTCTCGGGACCCGCCAGCACGGTGGCCAGCAGCAGCTCCCGCTCGGTGGCCTCCTCGGGGTCCAGCTCGGTGATCTTCAACACGTTGACCAGCTTGAACAGCTGCTTGACGATCTGCTCCAGTGGCGCCGAGGCCACGTCCACCACGATCGTGATCCTGGACACGGCCTCGTCGTCGGTGGGGGCCACGGCGAGCGAGTAGATGTTGTAGCCCCGTCGGGAGAACAGGCCGGCCACCCGGGCCAGCACCCCGGCCCGGTTCTCCACCAGCACCGAGAGGATGTGGTGGCGGCCCCGCAGCGGCCCCCCGGCCACGTCAGCGGCCCCCCTCGCCCTGGCCCGGGGAGACCACGATCTCGTCGTTGGAGGCCCCGGCGGGGACCATCGGGTACACCTTCTCCAGGGCGTCGGTGCGGAAGTCGATCACCACCGGCCGGTCGTCGATCTCGTTGGCCTTGTCGATGGCCGGGCCCACCTCGGCGGCGTGCTCGACCCGCAGGCCCACACACCCCATGGCCTCGGCCCACTTGACGTAGTCCGGCAGGTGGGGGGAGAGGTAGACCTCCGAGTAGCGCTGGTCGTAGAACATCTCCTGCCACTGGCGGACCATGCCCAGGTAGGCGTTGTTGAGGATGGCGACCTTGATGGGGATCCCCTCGGCCGTGGCGGTCACCAGCTCCTGGGCGGTCATCTGGAAACACCCGTCGCCGTCGATAGCCCACACCATCCGGTCCGGCCTGCCCACCTTGGCCCCGATGGCGGCCGGCACGGCGAAGCCCATGGTCCCCAGCCCCCCCGAGTTCACCCAGGTGTGGGGATGGTTGAAGCGCCACAGCTGGCTTGCCCACATCTGGTGCTGGCCGACCCCCGCCACCACGATCGTGTCGTCGGGCGTGGCGTCCCGCAGGGCCTCCACCACGAACTGCGGCTTGAGGGGCCCACCCTCGAGGTCGGCGTCGTAGGACAGGGGGTAGCGCTGCTGCCACTCGCGGAGCTGGGTCACCCACGGCCCAAGGTCGGGGCGGGGGCGGGCGGGGTCCAGGGCCTTGACCAGCTCCTCGATGACCAGGCGGCAGTCGCCCACGATGGGCACATCGGGGCGGCGGACCTTGCCCAGCTCGGCTGGGTCCACGTCCACGTGGATGACCTTGGCGCCGGGGGCGAACGCCGAGGCCTTCCCCGTCACCCGGTCGTCGAAGCGGGACCCGAGGGCCACCAGGAGGTCCGCCCGCTGGAGGGCGGTGACGGCGGTGTAGTTGCCGTGCATGCCGGGCATGCCCAGACAGAGCGGGTGGTCGTCGGGGAAGGCGCCCCGGGCCATGAGGGTGGTGACCACGGGGATGCCCGTGGCCTCCACCAGCTCGGCCAGCGCCGCCGACGCCCGCGCCTTGAGGAGGCCCCCGCCGGCGTAGATGACCGGTCGCTCCGCCTCCCCGATGAGGCGGACGGCCTCCTTGATCATCCGGGGGTGGCCCCTGGTCGTGGGCCGGTAACCGGGCAGGCCACGCACGACCTCGTCGGCGGTGGGCCAGTACCAGTCCATGGTGGCGTTGGCCACGTCCTTGGGGACGTCGATGAGCACCGGGCCCGGGCGCCCCGTGGTGGCGAGATGGAACGCCTCGGCCACCACCCGGGGGATGTCGGCCGGGTCGGTGACCAACCAGTTGTGCTTGGTCACGCTCATGGTCACCCCGGTGGTGTCGCACTCCTGGAACGCGTCGGTCCCGATGGCCGAGGACGCCACCTGGCCGGTGATGCACACCAGGGGCACCGAGTCCATGTAGGCGTCACACAGCGGGGTCACGATGTTGGTGACCGCCGGGCCGCTGGTGACGATGGCCACCCCCGGACGTCCCGTCACCTGGGCGTAGCCCTCGGCGGCGTGCCCTGCCCCCTGCTCGTGGCGGACGAGGATGTGGCGGATGCTCGAGGAGATGATCGGGTCGTACACGGGAAGGATCGCTCCGCCGGGAAGACCGAACATCACCTCTACCCCCTGGGTCTCCAGGGCCTTGATGAGGGCTTGGGCACCGGTCAGCTTCATGGTGTCTCGGCAGCTTTCGTCTCGGGATGAACGGGGCGGTCCCACCGCGAAGAAGGGGGGGCGGACATAAAAAGACCTCCCGGCTGGGAGGTCGACAGGCGCACGCGACGGGGGCCGGTGCGCCTAGGTAATCAGTACGAGGAGGAACCGGCGAGAGAGCATCGCAATGATTGTCCCATGCACAGGTCCCCACCCGCAAGCCGGGGCCAGACGCCCCCCGGTATGTCGGGCCGTCAGCGAGCAGGTGGCCACGGGATGCCGGTGGTCCGGCGATGGCCCTGGAACGGTGTCGCCAGTGGCCGGACCATCGCCCAAGGACTGCCGGCCAGGCGGTTCCCGGCCTCCGGCGTGCGGGATGGAAGGTGGCGTCCGCGGCCCGGCGGCCGTCGTGGACAACGCGACACGCGGTGGTGCGGTGGCGTGGGACGGCCCGCCGGTGTCTGCGGCCGGGCGGCGGGCGCGGACGTCGGCGCCCGGCCTCAGGTGGGCGCCCCCTACGAGCCGCCGACGCCGGGCTGGGCCACCAGGTGCGCCCAGGGGGCCCGGAGGACGTCCCGGCACCCTTCCATCTGGCCCCGGTGCTGGGCCAGCTCCTCGTAGACGTGCAGCAGGACGCCGCCTTGGGTCCGGTAGTAGGGCTGGGGGGCGTCGCCCTCCCCCGGCGGGAACCGGGGCGGCGAGGTGGGCGCCAGCTGGCGAAGGTCCTCCTCCAGCCGTGCCCGGGCCCCCCGGGCCGCCTCGATCAGCTCGGCAACCGGACCCGCCGCCATGAACTCCCCGGCACGGTCCCGGTGGATCACCCGTCCGGCCACCCCGCCCCCGATCCAGTACGCCATCACCCCGAGACAGTGGGTCAGCACCACGAAGGGGGTGTTGGTGCCGGGCACGTCCGGGCGGCGGTTGGCGAGGGAGTCTCCCAGCTCCTCGACGATGGCGATCATCCCCTCCAGGGCCTCGTCAACGAAGAACAGGTAGTCCTCGACCGAGATCATGTCGCCAGCATGGCATGCCCCGTCATCCACCCGGCCGTGTGCCCCCACCCTCACCCCGCTCGTCCTGCCGGGCGCCCGGGGCGCGGGCGGCCGGGCGCCGTGGGCACCGGACCTGGCCAGGTGACCCTCGCCGGGGTGGTACGCCTCCGGCGGCCGAGGGCGGCGACAGCTCCCTGCCGGGGCCGTCACGGGTCCCCCGCCTGCCAGCAGCCATGGTCGACAGCGAGGCCACCGCCCGTCGGTGTCCACCAGTTGCACGCGGCCGGCCGTCCACAGGCCATTTGACGTCGCCGTCATAGGCTGCTCAGGCCTCCGTGGTGGCCCCCCGGTCCGCCCCGGTCACCAACCGGGCGTACTTGGCCAGGACCCCCGAGGTGTACCGGGGCGGGGGCGCCTTGAGGCCCTGCCGGCGACGCTCGAGCTCGGCGTCGCCCCCATCGACAACCAGGTCGAGTCGCCGGTCGGGCACGTCGATCACGACGCGGTCGCCGTCGGCCACCAGGGCGATCGGTCCCCGGTCCACGGCCTCCGGGGCCACGTGGCCGATGCACAGCCCGTGGGTCCCTCCCGAGAACCGGCCGTCGGTCAGCAACGCGCAGTCCGCTCCCCGCCCTGCGCCCTTCATGGCCCCGGTCACCGCCAGCATCTCGCGCATGCCGGGACCCCCCTTGGGGCCCTCGTAGCGGATGACCAGGACGGTGCCGGGGTCGATGGCGCCGGCCAGGATCGCCTCCATGGCCCCGTCCTCCCCGTCGAAGACCCGGGCGGTGCCCTCGAAGTGGTCCTGGTCGAGACCCGCCACCTTGACCACGGCCCCGTTCGGCGCCAGCGACCCGGTCAGGATCGCCAGGCCGCCGTCGGCGTGGACCGGCGCCGACAGCGGGTGCACGACGTCCCCGTCGGGATCGGGCGGGGACAGGGCCGCCACCTCCTCGCCCAGGGTACGCCCGGTGATGGTGAGGCACTCACCGTGCAGGAGGCCGGCGTCGAGAAGCAGGCGCAGGACCACCGGGACCCCGCCGACACGGTCCAGGTCCGTCATGTGGAAGGCGCCGTGGGGCTTCATGTCCGCCACGTGGGCCACCCGGCGCCCGATCCGGTCGAAGTCGGCGAGGCTCAGCTCCACCCTCGCCTCCCTGGCGATCGCCAGCAGGTGGAGCACGGCGTTGGTGGACCCACCGAGGGCCATGACCACGGCGATGGCGTTCTCGAACGCCTCCCTGGTCATGATCCTCCGGGCGCGGATCCCCGCCTCGGCGAGGCGGACCACCGCCTGCCCACAGCCGCGGGCCTGGTCCTCACGGCGGCGGTCCACGGCGGGCGCCGAGGCCCCTCCGGGCAGGGACATGCCCAGGGCCTCGGCGACCGCGGCCATGGTGTTGGCCGTGAACATCCCCGCACACGACCCGGCCGTGGGACAGGCGTTGGCCTCGATCAGGGCCAGCTCCTCGGTGCTCAGGGCCCCCGCGGCGTGGGACCCGACCGCCTCGAACACGCTGACCACGTCGAGGGCCTGCCCGCCCAGCCTGCCCGGGAGGATGGTGCCGCCGTAGACGAAGGCGGCGGGAAGGTCCAGGCGGGCCGCGGCCATGAGCATGCCCGGGAGGGACTTGTCACAGCCCGCCAGGCACACCAGGGCGTCGAAGCGCTCGGCGTGCATCATGGTCTCCACCGAGTCGGCGATGACCTCCCGGCTCACCAGTGAGGCCCGCATCCCCTCGTGTCCCATGGAGATGGCGTCCGACACCGCGATGGTCCCGAACTCCATCGGGTAGGCGCCGGCCGCCCGGACCCCCTCCTTGGCACGCGCCGCCAGGGTGTGCAGGTCGAGGTTGCAGGGGGTCACCTCGTTCCACGAGGACGCCACGCCCACCTGAAGCTTGCCCCAGTCGGCGTCGGTCATCCCCACGGCCCGGAGCATCGCCCGGTGGGGCGCCCGGGCGAAGCCCTCGGTCACCTCGGCGCTCCGGCGCCTGGCGGGGGTGCTGGCGGGGTCGGGTCCGGTCATGCCCGGAGCCTAAGCGCCGCGCACGGGCCCGGCGCCCATGGGAACCCCGGCCTCAGAGCACCCGGCGCAGCACGAAGCGTCGCAGCCGCGTGTAGGGGGGGTAGGCGAGGGGAGGATCGGGGCGGAAGGCCTTGGTGAGCACCGCCCGGCGGTGGGAGAAGGTCTCGAAGCCGTACCGCCCGTGGTAGGCGCCGGTCCCGCTCTCCCCCACCCCGCCGAAGGGGAGCCCGGGCACGGCCAGCTGGAGCATCGTGTGGTTGACGCACACCCCGCCCGAGGCGGTGCCCTCCAGGACCGCGTCCACGGTGGGCGAGGAGCGGGAGAACACGTACAGGGCCAGAGGCTTGG
The DNA here is from genome assembly GCA_035643555.1 of Acidimicrobiales bacterium. GTDB lineage: Bacteria > Actinomycetota > Acidimicrobiia > Acidimicrobiales > JAJPHD01 > DASQQH01. The sequence goes on from DASQQH010000065.1 coordinate 6,212, forward strand.
GCCGGGACCGGACGAAGGCGGCGGCCTCCTCCAGGTCGTCCACGGCCAGGACCGGCAGGATGGGGCCGAAGATCTCCTCCTCCATGACCGGGTCGTCGGGCTCCACGCCCCGCAGCACGGTGGGAGCGAGGTAGCGGGACGAGCGGTCGGTCCCACCACCGTGGGCCACCGCCGCGCGGCTCCGGGCCAGCAGTGCGGTGAGGCGCTCCCAGTGGGCGTCGTTGACGATGCGGGCGTAGTCGGCGCTGCGGGCGGGGTCGTCGCCGTAGAAGCGGCGCACGGCGGCCCCGAGCGCTGCCACCAGGGGCTCCTCCACCTCCCGGTGGACCAGCACGTAGTCCGGGGCCACGCAGGTCTGCCCGGCGTTCAGGAACTTGCCCCAGGCGATCCGCCGCCCGGCCACCCCCAGATCGGCGTCCCGGTCCACCAGGGCCGGGCTCTTGCCCCCGAGCTCG
>DASQQH010000066.1:0-2124 GCA_035643555.1 Acidimicrobiales bacterium
AGTGACCCTAGAACCAGTCCATCAGTTCCGTGGTGAGGAAGTAGCCCTCGCCATTCTCCCGGCTCGACGGTGTCCCCCCGTGGGGCGCCATCGCCGGATACAACAGCAGCTGGTGCATGATCGGCGGTCCACCGTTGTCCCGGGCCATGGCGCTCACCACCGCAGCCAGGGTCCCCCCGGCACTGTCGCCGCCAACCGCCAGACGGTCGCCTTCCCCCTTGATCGACCCGGCGTTCGCGCCGACCCAGGTGGTCGCCGCCCAGCAGTCCTCGACCGCCGCCGGGAAGGGGTGCTCCGGGGCGAGACGGTAGTCCACCGACACCACCACCGCGTGCGACCGGTTGGCCAGCACGCTGCACGCCCCGTGCACCACCTCCAGGTCCCCGATCACCCATCCCCCCCCGTGGAAGTAGACCAGCACCGGGAACGGCCCGCTACCAGCGGGGGTGTAGATCCGCACGGGAATCTCCCCTTGTGGCCCCGCGATCGTCGTGTCCCTGACGTTCGCCACCTCCTCGGGGGGGATGCCGAACTGCTGCACCACGTCCCGGTACACCTGCCGGGCCGCATCGACCCCCATCTCGTTCAGCGGAGGAGCGCCCAGCTCCTCCATGGCCTTCAACCACCCCTGCGCCTGCTCGTCCAGCGCCATGGTTCTCCTCCCTTACCTTCCGATCGTCGTTACTGCACCTCACCGAGCGGCGAGCGCCTTCATCTCGAAGCTCTGGTAGCCGTTGGCTGCCGCCTCGTCACACAGGCGCCGGTACTCCGGGAACCCCCCGCACCACGACAGCACCCTCCGCCACTTCCCTTCCACGTTCGTGCCGGTCCACCAGGACGCCGTGCCCGGGATCACCGTCGCCGCCGCCACCTGTTCGTGCAGGTCCAAGAACGCGTCCTCGGCCTCGCGGGTCGGCTCCACGGCGTCGTGGCCGTGGCGATCCATGTGGGCGATGCACTCGGCGATCCAGTCACCCTGCTGCTCGATGAGCGTGGGGGCGTTGATCAGGATGGCCGGGTTGAACGGCCCGCAGTACAGCATGAACAGGTTTGGGAAGCCGTGTGCCATCAGGCCCAGCAGGTTCCGTGGCCCGTCAGCCCACTCGTCCCGGAGTGACCGCCCCCCTCTGCCCCGGATGTCCATGGCCACCAGCGACCCCGTGAAGGCATCGAACCCCGTCGCCAGGATGATGACGTCCACCGGGTACTCCGTGCCACCGGCGTTGATGCCCGACTCGGTCACCTCGGTGATCGGTGACGCCTTCAGGTCCACGGCATGGACGTTGGGCCGGTTGAACGCCTCGTAGTACCCGTGCTCGATCGGGGGGCGCTTGCTGGCGAAGGGCTCCGTCGGCGTCACCACGGCGGCCGCCTCCGGGTTCCGGATGGTGTTCCGGATCTTCTCGCCGAAGAAGTCCAGATACATCTGGTTGGTCTCCTGGTTGACGATCACGTCGGCGAACGTGGACAACCCGAAGGGGAAGCCCCCCACGAGCCAGTACTCCTCGAGCATCCGCCGCCGTTCCTCGGGGGCGAAGTCGTCCCCCACCCCCTTGAAGTCGGGGTACGGGAACCCGAGGAAGTTCTCCCGGGCCTGGGCCCAGATCTCGTCGTGGTGGTCGTGGATGTCCCGCCAGTCGTCGGCGTCGAGCTGGTGGTTCCGCCCCGGAATGCAGTGGTACGGATGTCGGACGAACTCCCAGACCTCGGCTGCCGACTGGGCGATCTCCGGCACGATCTGCACCGCCGTCGCCCCGTTCCCCACTACGGCGACGCGCTTGCCATCGAGGTCCAGTCCCCCCTCGGGCAGCCGGGCGGAGTGGCACCACTCCCCGGCGAACCGCTCGAGACCGGGCAGGTCCGGCACCATCGGCCGGGACAGGGCCCCCACCGCCGGAATGAGGTACCGCGCCGACAGGTGGTCGCCTCCTTCGGTGCTGACCTCCCACCGGGCCCGGTCCTCGTCGAACGCCGCCGCCTGCACACGGGTCCCCAGCCGGATGTCCCGCCGAAGATCCAGCCGGTCGGACACCCATTGGAGGTACCGGAGGATCTCGGGCTGGGACGGGTACCGCTCGGACCACTCCCACTCCTCCAGCAGCTCCTCCGAGAACCGCTCCGAGA